>PKCL01000269.1 GCA_002862165.1 Planctomycetaceae bacterium | reverse complement strand
TTGCAATGATGCGGCTTGTAAACCCTGCTGCCGAAATTCGTATTGCTGGCGGTAGAGAGATTCATCTTGGTAGTCTTCAGCCACTCGGTTTGTATGCAGCAAATTCAATCTTTGTCGGTGACTACCTGACCACGGAAGGGCAACTCCCTGAAGCTGATTACCAAATGATTAAAGAATTGGGGTTTGTGGTCACAAAAGGTTCTGAGGCCGCAGAACCAGTGCCAGTTCTCGAGGAAACGACTCTTTAAGCTGCTAGCTATCACCAATCGAAACAAGCAACTCTGCCATCTCACCGGCGGCATGAGAAAGATTTTGACGACGGGCTTCTTCAATACCTTCACGAAGTGCGCGGCGCGCATCCTCAGGCTTGCCATATTTCACAAGATGCTGTGCTGCCATCTGGTAGGCAGGAACATACGGGGGTGTACTTCGTGCCAATTCCTGCAATATATTGAGTGACGCTTCCCATTCACCATCTGCCTCCATAAGCAGAGCCAGACTGTAACGTAGAAAAATGTCATCAGGTTCATCCTGTAACATTGACTCAATTTTCTGACGTCGAGAATGTGTCATTTCGTAGCAATCCTTCGGACAAGTCTCCCAGATTCAAAATCGGTCTTTTAAGGCTCACACACTCTTATTCAGATACAATCGGAGATAGTCCATGTGAATTTTCCCAAGCACTAATCTCGTCCGTATGCTGCAACGACAGGGAAATATTATCAAGTCCCTCAAGAAGACACCGTTTTCGAAATGGCTCAACTTCAAACGTTCGCTGAAAACCGTGCCCATCCGACAGCGTGCACTCATTGAGGTCAATACTCAATTCGTACTTACCCGAATTACTGCTTTTTGCCGCTTTTGCAAGTTCAAACAACTGATCAACGTCTTCTTCAGAAAGCCGAACCGGCAAAATGCCATTTGAGAAACAGTTGGAATAGAAAATGTCTGCAAATGTAGGTGCAATAACACATCGAAAACCATAATCAGCCAAAGACCAAGGAGCATGCTCCCGACTTGAGCCACACCCGAAGTTCCGCCGTGCTAAAAGTATTGTGGCACCTTTTGACTCAGGCTGATTCAGTTCGAACTGTGGATCAGGAGTTCCATCTTCTTGGAACCTCCAATCATTAAACAGAAACTGACCAAAACCAGTCCGTTCAATTCGCTTCAGAAACTGCTTTGGAATTATCTGATCCGTATCAACGTTTGCGCGGTCCATTGCGACCACCACACCCGAATGCAAAGTAAAAGACTGCACAAAAAAACCCTTTCGGACTCACCTAAGAAACACCATTCAATTACTGATATTGCCATTTACGAATATCGACAAAATGTCCTTCAACAGCAGCTGCAGCTGCCATAGCTGGTGAAACAAGGTGTGTGCGGCCACCTTTCCCCTGTCTCCCCTCGAAATTCCGATTACTAGTTGAAGCGCATCGTTGACCCGCCGAAAGAGTATCTGGATTCATCGCAAGACACATGCTGCAACCAGCTTCTCGCCATTCAAATCCTGCTGCTACAAATAATTTATCGAGTCCTTCGTGCTCTGCCTGCCGCTTCACACGACCACTACCTGGTACAACCATGGCATGAACATCTCTCGAGACGTGGTACCCTCGAACAACGGCAGCAGCAGCCCGTAGGTCCTCAATACGACTATTCGTGCACGATCCAATAAAAACTCTCTCAAGTGGAATATCTGTAATCTGAGTACCAGAAGAGAGCCCCATGTACTCGAGCGCCTTCTCTCCTGAAGACCGCTCACTTGGGTCACTCAGAGCGCCGACATTAGGAACGGCTGCATCAACGCCCACGACTTGCGCTGGATTGGTCCCCCAGGTCACTTGCGGCACGATATCAGCAGACTCAAAAACCTCTACGCGGTCGTAAGATGCCCCTTCATCAGAAGGAAGCTTCTGCCATTCTTGAACAGCTTTTTCAAAGTCACATGGCACAAAGTCTCGGCCACGGAGATAATCAAAAGTTACTGCGTCTGGTGCAATCATACCTGCACGGGCACCCGCCTCAATTGACATATTGCAAACTGTCATTCGCTGTTCCATACCAAGGCTACGAATACACTCTCCAGTGTATTCAATGACATAACCAGAACCTCCTTCGGTGGTAAGTTGACCAATGATATACAGCACAAGATCTTTTGCTGTGACCCCATTGGGCAGGCTTCCCTGCACCCGCACTTCTAATGCTTTTGGTTTCGATTGCCGGAGCGCCTGCGTTGCCAGTACATGCTCTACCTCACTCGTACCAATCCCAAAGGCAAGAGCCCCCAACGCACCATGAGTTGCAGTATGACTATCACCGCACACAATCGTCATTCCAGGCTGTGTAATACCCAACTCTGGCCCAATGACATGCACAATACCTTGGTCAGCGTCATCAAGGTCAAATAGTCGGATGTCAAATTCTTTACAGTTATTCCGTAATGTATCTATCTGCTGTTTTGAAATTGGATCAGCAATTGGCAATCGGCGATCAGTCGTTGGCACATTATGGTCCGGTGTTGCAAAAGTCGCTTCAGGCCTTCGAACACGGCGGCCTGCTAATCGAAGACCTTCAAATGCTTGTGCACTCGTTACTTCATGAACAAGGTGCCGGTCTATGTAAATCAACGGATTCTCACCTGCCGGGGAACAGATAAGGTGATTGTCCCAAATCTTATCAAGGAGTGTGCGAGGGCTTGACATACTTCATTATTATCTACGAGGAAAGCGAAACATGTAATGTAGCCGGGAGTGGCCGGAACCGCTACCAGGGAACGCCTAGCCAGCGTAGGACCGCAGCCAGGAGTCAACCCGCTTTACGAAAGACCTGCCGGTTTGCTCGATCAGCAATGTTTTGATGCGAGACGTTTGCCCAGATACCTTCGGATGATTCTTGGAGAATAATCGTATGAGATTGAGTAAGACGCTGCAGAAAAAACCAACAGCGGGATATTGTCACCTGATCGATTGCCGCAGAAACCAAAATAAGGTCAAACGATCCAAGGTGATTGCAGAGACGTGCTAATGTTGAATCCGGGTTGCCGGGAACAAGCTGTATACGCCCAAACTTTTGCAAGCAGCTGTGTGCTTCTTTAAGTGTTACACCATGAGGATCGTCAGGCATCCTCGCTTCGAAAAGATCGAATCCCACATAATGAATTGGTACATCAGAAATGCGTGCCACCATAGCCAGCATTTTTGGTGTACGCTCTAACTCACCAATACCAAGCTCCAGGATTTTTCTTGGCTTGCTTTCCAGAATACTTCGAACAAGCGGACGCTCACCCACAGAACGAGCGTTTCGAAGTAACCATAATTTTCTGAAAATGCCAATCGAAGCCATGATTCCACCACTGGTGCCACCAGTTCAACATGGTGACGTTAGATTGCCTGATATCCCCGCTTTTAGAGATATCGACGGAAGGAGGCCCGTTCCTTGATGAACTGCCAACCAGGAGGGTTAAAACGATCAAAAGACGACGAAAAAAATCCGGGGTAGCTTTCGCTACTCTGCCCGGATTCTTCCAAGCGATTCCTTTGCCGCTTGCCGAATCGTACGAATAGGGTCGTCTTCGCTGACCAACTCGATAGCAGGGACAGCATCTTGAGCGAGTGAACCTAGATCTCCGAGTGCAATCGTAGCTTCGAGACGCACGGTCTGATTGTCAGAATCTAAAGCGCGCATCAATAATGGAATGGCTTTTAAGGCTTGCTCTTTATCATTTGGAGCGATCTGCAACACAGCCCATATCGCTACAGTTGCCTGCATGAGATCTGAAGAACCACTGAGTTCTTTAAGCCTCGGAAGCACACCTTGTCCAGCAACAGAACCAATGCGTCCAAGGCAATATGTGGCAGCATAATAAAGACGGGCTTCTTCATCCTTACTACGGACCGATTCATTGAGAATGGCAAGAATCTTTTCTGAAGCCACTGACGAGGGGGCGCCTATTGCGGCAAGAGCAAAAATAGCCTCATGAACAAGTTCGTTATCTTTTGAATCAAGAAGTTCAATTATTGATGGAATGAGCTTGGCTGCAGGTTTGCCAATTGCCGACGTAATTCCGAGTGCATAAAATCTCGTTTCTGGATTTTCAAGGCCCAGGGACACAGCAGGAACCCCGTCACCACCTAGCCGAACGATTGCTGCCGCCGCTGCTTCCTGAACCTGCTCTGAATCATCTAGCAACATGCCCTGAAGATGAACTCCGAGGCTCTGCCGATCTTGTACTTCTAAAAAGATTGACAGATCCGACAAGGCTGACGCTGCTGCTGCTCGTTCAAAAACACTTTCACTCTGGCACTGAGCACGCATTCTTTCCACCGCATCGTCGACCAGTGAAGGAGTATCTGGTTTTAATTTTGCAAGAGCCCAAGCAGCTGTTGCCGATAGCGACGTCTCCTCAGCAACTGCCTGCATCAAAAGCGACTCAGCATCTCTAAACTTTAATCTTCCTAGTGCGTATAAAACTGGACCTCGTAACGAGGAATCACCGTCAGCGTACAGCGTCACAAGGGCTTCCCCCGCACTCTGAGCACCCTCGCCAATTGATGCCAAGGCGAAGATTTCGTGTAACTGCTCATCTAAGGCACTCTCAGGCAATGCTTCAATAAGTGCCTGGGTAGCACCCGCAGCACTTGGACCAATCTCAGTAATAGCTACACTCGCCCAGAACCTTCCCTGCGGAAGCTTCAGTCGATCAATCAGAAACGGCACTGCGTCTCCACCCATGTCAGCAATACTCTCCATGACAGGCAGTATGGTTGCTGAATCTTGAGACGCGAAGACTGCGTCAACAACTGGCATAAGTTGTTCCGGCGATGGATTTAGACTCTGAAGTGATCGCAAGCAGGCACGTCGAACGCGGGCGTCATTATGCACAAGTGTACCCACAAGTTGGGTCACAGCATCGGCATACAATTCCTTCTCTTCCTCCGACAGACTTCCATGATCATCATCTTCTCGTATGCGACCAATTGCCGCTGCTGCTTGGGTTGCAACCACCGGATCGGCATCTTGAAGTAGTGACAGGAGGACCGGAATAGCTGAGACTGCATCTTCACCGATGAGACCAACTGAACGAGCGGCATGCCACCGTACTCTCGGATCAGAGTCTGCTGTAAGTTTGAGTAAATCAGGCAACGCTGCTCGACCTTGGCCTCGAAGCCTGCCAATTGCATCTGTAGCTTTCACAACGGCGTCTGGATTATCTGCCAGTGAAATTTTTTCTCGCAGTTCATCAATATTCAACGATGCAACATTTTTTTGTTTGAATGTTGCTGAATCATCAGGCTGATTACCACTTACTTTTTTATTTGACGGAACGGCACTTGGTGTGCTCTGGACTGGCTCATCAGAAATTTCTGATAGCGTCTTTGTTGCCTGGGATGCCACATCCTCCTCTTGTGGGTTGAAAACTTTTTTCTCGTCTTCTGGGTCAACCCGGACAACAGGAGAGTCCCCGGACCCCTGCTTGGAACGAGAACACCCAGCCAGAAGACTTAACATTGCCACAAGAATCGACACCGAACCAAGAATCCGAAAAGAATTCATAATATTTTTCCGATTTGCGTGGGTTTTTGTATTTTCTAGAGGCACTTCAGCAAGCTTTTCATCTGGCATCAAAAATCATGATGATAAGTCCTGCAGAAGGTTCACATCGCGATATTTCAACTTTCGAAGTATACTACTATCAGTAGATTTTCGCTGAGACTATAAATCAGTAGTTTTAAAAATATTTGACTGTTTATTCGACGAGGCCCCTTTCATGAAGATTCGAACCTGGCCGCTGATGCTTTCACTTTTTAAGGAACATCGGTTTTTATGCGGAATCCTTTGCTGGAGCTTTTTGGTCCTACCACTCGCAGCACAGATGGGTGGCATGGGCATGGGAAGACGTGGCATGGGTGGGGGAAATTTCGCATCGACTGCGCAGCAGGGAGCAAGTTACGGGATGGCATCCATGATGAGGTCTCAGGGATATCAGAATTTACAGAACTCAGAGGCTGCAAAAAACCTCCAAAGCGCGCAATCCCAGCAAATTGATAACCGAAAAAAATGGACTGATACCTACTTTGACATGAGGAAGACGAACCGCAAAGCACGCTCTGATGAGGCGCCCTCGCGAATCTCACACGAAGATGCTATTCGTCTTGCAAAATCGGTTGCCCCTCCTCGCCTTAGCTCTACACAATTAGATCCGACTACTGGTCACATCCAATACCCCCTCGTCCTCCAGGACAGCATCTTCACACCATATCGTTCTGAACTTGATTCTCTATTCGCTGGCCGTGCCTCGTCTGGAAGTGGTCTGCAAATTAGAGAATTTCAAGCTATTCGCACAACGTTGACAAAATTCAAAGAGGTCCTCAAAGAACACGTGAAAGACTATCCGTCTAGTGAATATGGCAAGGCACGAGTGTTCTTAAACAGCCTTTCAAATGAAGCCAACTTTCCATCTGGCTAACTAATTTTCGGCCCAAACTGATTTGTTATTTTGAAGCAAGAGGTCGAAAGCCCTGCCTCACGCACTACCATTTTTATAGATTATTATGTTCTTATCAAAACCTTCTTTCGGTAGATCACGCACTATTTCTCGATAGGTATTTTCATGAAAGCACTTGTCACGGGCGGTACTGGGTTTGTTGGTCCACGTCTTCTTAGACTACTTCATAAACCAACCGTGCTCACACGGAACCCAGAACGTGCTGCCGGAAAAATTGGGCATCTAGCAGGAGATATTATCGGCTGGGATCCGTTGGAAGGACCACCACCGCCTGAATCCCTTGAGGGCGTTGACCTTGTTTTTCATCTGGCAGGTGAATCTGTTGCGGAAGGTCGTTGGACAACAGCACAAAAAGCCAAAATACGTGACAGCCGAATACATGGAACAAAAAATCTTGTTTCCGGCATTTTACAAAACAAAGATGGTCCAAAGACACTTATATCAAGTAGTGCTGTTGGCTACTACGGTGATCGAGGAGAAGAGGAGCTCACCGAGTCATCTTCACCAGGAACAGACTTCCTCGCTGATGTGTGTGTTGGCTGGGAGCGTGAGGCAGATGTCGCCCGCGAACAAGGTGTCCGTGTTGCCACAATGCGTACAGGCATTGTCCTTGGGGCTGGAGGTGGTGCATTAGCAAAAATGCTGACCCCATTCCGACTTGGTGCTGGTGGCCCTCTTGGTAATGGACAACAGTGGATGCCTTGGGTGCATGTCGCTGACTTAGCAAGGCTTTATGTACACGCGGCTGAACAATCAACACTCAGTGGACCTGTGAATGCCGTTTCGCCAAATCCAGTACGAAATCGTGAATTTACCAAAGCACTTGCTACACAACTAAAACGCCCTGCTTTCATGCCAGCACCATACATCGGACTAAGGCTTGCTTTTGGTGAATTTGCAAAAGTGCTTTTTGCGTCTCAAAAAGTTATTCCTCAGGTTGCACTCGATACAGGTTTTTCTTTCCAATTCCCTTGTATCAAAGAAGCTTTAAAAGACATCTTGTCGACTTAAAATAAATTGCAAGCACCAGGAAATAGTTCGCAAGCACCGGACAGCCTGCGGTCACCTGTTAAGTAGTGGACTTTACGACTCGCCAAAGAACTTGCCCACCAGTGGCTAAAACTGAACCTACAAGGCCAATAAGAATTGAACCGAGGGTAGGACCTTCCCACAATAAAGACTGGGCAAGAGCTGCCAGTACTCCAGCACTTAAGCCAACAACCAATGACACCAGTACGAGTTGGCCAATCGCTAGGGGTACGACTGACTCGTTGATCTCAGAATCTCTCCCCGGCTGCTCCAAGATAGGATTGTTACTGTCCACCGAAAGAAGATCTTCTTCAGAGATTTTCCATTCGTCATGAGAATTTGTCTCTGGTGAAAGACTTACCCAGTTTGCAACTGTTTTCTGCGGATCCTGAGGCATCCAATTACCAAGAGCGTCGATTACTTCTTCCATCGACTGGTATCTATCAGACGGCTCTTTTAAAAGCATCCCATAAATGACATCACAAAAGCCCGTGCTACTGTGCTTTGAATTGTCTTGAATCTCCTGCTTTGTAATTGGATTATGGTCAAGGTGCCGCCGAGCTTTATCCGCGCGATCTCCACCCGGATACGGCGGCTTTCCAGTCACGGCGTAGTAAAGAGTACATCCAAGACTGTAGATATCAGCCAATGCATCAACATAACCCGCTGTCTTTTTATCCAACTGCTCCGGGGCAATATAGTCAATTGTGCCCACTACGCCATTGAATGAAATAGCCTCGCCTTCTGCTTCAGACCGTGCAAGACCAAGATCAAGAAGCTTCACTGATCCGTTGAAACTTACGAAAATATTCCCTGGCTTGACGTCGCGATGCACAATCTTATTTTCGTGCGCGTAACCCAGTGCTTGCGCAGCCTGTGAGATAATAGCTGCGGCTACATCATCAGTGAGTCGACCATATTTCTTGACCAGTTGGTTCAAATCAAGGCCATCAATAAACTCTGTCACCATGTAGAACACGTTGCCATCGAAGCCCGCATCAATAGCTCGAACGAGATTCTCATGATCAAGACGGCCAAGCATACGAATCTCACGCCGAAAAGCCTCTTCTGACTGTTCGGTCACCTTTTTCCGAGGCAGCACCTTAATCGCAACTTTTCGTCCCATGAGCTCATGCTCCGCGAGAAACACGAGCCCCATGCCTCCCTTCCCGATCTGTGAGAGAATTCGGTAATGCCCTAGCTGAAACTTCTTGCGACCCATGAGAAGTTGAGAGGACTGGAAAGGCGTCAGCAGCCCCTGATTTACAAGGAAGCCTGCTACCGCTTTTGCAATCGTAGCCTCATCAGCTGGCTCGCTTTCGTGTGAAGACCGAACATTACTCTCTGCCTCATCGAGTATTTTTGGTGTCAGACCAAGACCACTTGCCAACGACGTTTCACGAAATAAATCAAGCTCTGTAAACACACGCTTTACAATGTCTTCAGATTCGGGCTCACTGAGATGCTGTTTTTTTACAAGTACATGTAACGTTGCACGAATAATTGCGACTTCATCGGCACTGGCTATCCCAGGAGACCCTCGGACGGACGACTCTGCAGCATTCAGCGTAGCTTTTTCGAGTGATCCTGAATCCAGTACCGCCTGACGAAATCGCTGAATCAGAGCAGGATTTTTGGGCATAATTAAAAAATGAATGACCGGACGGAAGGACTATAGTTAAATTTCTCGATTAACTGTATCAGATAGCTCAGTGACATTGGAGATTTTGTGCGTGAAAACAATCCATAGATCCCAAAACATGAAAACCTTACGGATTTCCGACAAGAGCGACTCTGGCTATTCCTACTGAAGCCATTTATTGTGAAAAAAGAATATTGTATTGCAACTTCCAGAACCTCGGTACTGCTGCTTCAACTGTGGTACGCACACCCGTATTTGGATGGTCGAATGTGAGTTTCTGGGCGTGCAGTGCTATAGTCATGACGCCCTCAGACTTCAGTGGAAGCCGACTGCCGTACATACGATCACCAACAATCGGGCATCCTCGTGAAGCGAGCTGGGCACGCAACTGATGTCGCCGCCCTGTCCTCGGCTGAAGTTCGACAAGTGAAACTTCTCCTGCTCGTTGAATGACTCGTGCCACGGTTTCAGCAGACAGACCATCTACTTCTTCTAATTTTTTCGGAGCATGTCCATGCTCTTCCTGGCGATCTATGACAGCACGACGAAAAGTATCGTCCCAGCGCACACGATCCCGCCATGTCACCCATGTACCCAGAGCCGATGGAAACCTTTTTTCAACGACTGCAATATATTCTTTCACGACAGTCCGGTCACGAAATTGCTTTGCTAAACAGGCAGCTGCAGGTTTGTTCTTTCCGAAAATAACAACTCCGGATACTGGTTTATCCAATCTACTTACAACTCCAACAAAGCACCCATCGCCAAACTTTTTTATCAGTTCGACGTACAGACTATTGTCTCCTCGTGGGCTGTTCGCTGTCGCCAATCCGGCGGGCTTGTCAAGAATGATGATATCTGGATCATCAAAGAGAACTTTCATAAAATTTCTCTCACCTTATATTTCACATTTTACAATTTTCACATGCCGCTACCGTCACCACTGAAGTTGATACTAGCAAGCCAATCTCGCCGCCGCCGAGAGTTAGCCACGTCGGCAGGCTGGGACGTTACCATTATTACACCGCCTGAACATGCCGAGGCGTCAGCACCGCCACTTCAGCCGAACGAAACCGTGCCAGACTTTGTAACTCGTTTAGCTCATGTAAAGGCTGCGGCCGTCGCAACGCAGCTTCCTTTTTCAGAAAACCGAACCATCCTTGCCTGTGATACTGTTGGTGAAATCGGAGGTGTAATATTCGGTAAACCCACAGATGCACCTGATGCTCGAAGAATGATCGAGGCTCTTGCAGGAAAAAAACATCAGGTTTTTACCGGCGTAAGTCTCTGGTTCTCAGAACTAGCAGAAGGGATCAGGGCTGACACAAGAGTGCCTCAACATTCTGTGACAGAGGGGTGTGCGACGAGTGAGGTCTTCATGGAGCCGCTACAAGAAAAAGAAATCGACGATTACCTTGCAACAAACGAATGGCGTGGCAAGGCAGGTGCTTGCGGTTTTCAAGATGGCCTTTTGCCTCTTCGATTAATAACAGGCTCTGCCGATACTGTTGTAGGCCTACCTGTTGAATTCATTGAACAACTGGTCACCAAACATCTTGGATCGAATTAAAATAAAAACCCCTCGGAATCAAAAGAAACCGAGGGGTTCGTAAAAAATTTCCGGCGATACCTACTCTCGCACTTTTGGCACTACCATCGGCTCTGAAAGCTTAACTACCGTGTTCGGGATGGGAACGGGTGTGACCTTTCAAATATGTTCACCGGAAAATCCTGTGTCACCACTTTCGTGGTGATAATGTTGTGATAATTGGCACTCTCATGCTTTCGCAAGAGAGCAAACTGCCACCATTTCGGGTAGCGTACCATCAAAAAATTCACAATTGTATTTCATTGTGAGTAGACTGACGGTGATAGAGCAAGCACTCGATACGAGTGGTCAAGCAATCGTCCGTTAGTACCGGTTAGCTGAGTGCATTACTGCACGTACACATCCGGCCTATCAACCTGATCGTCTTTCAGGGGACTTTCGGGTTATTAAACCCTACGAAACCTGATCTTGAGGCGGGCTTCACGCTTATATGCTTTCAGCGTTTATCCTTTCCGTTCTTAGCTATCCAGCCGTGCCGCTAGCGCGACAACTGGTACACCAGAGGAACGTCCTT
>PKCL01000236.1 GCA_002862165.1 Planctomycetaceae bacterium | reverse complement strand
ACCGACAGCACAGCCAACCCCTCCATCGGGTAGATCGCTCAGTCTCGTTTCAGCAACAACATCCGTTCGATTACTTGTTGACCCAACAACTGGTTTGGCTTTCGTGCAGGAAGCTACCGGTGAACCACTTCTGGTTCGTAGAGCAGATGATTATTTCAACGGTGATATACCGCTTGTTCGTGGGACGGCCACACTTGTTGCAGCAGCTCGTGATGATCTTGGTCGACTTCGGGTTCTTGATGTGAGCGAATGGGGTGCGTTTGCCTGGATACTCGATGAGAATGGGATCTTCCAAGAAGAAGAAGGACCAACAGACTCTACCGTGGTCTCGAAAGAAAATTTGTTTCAAGTGGATCTTGATGGTGATGGAATTCTTGGTTCACCATCGATGATGTGACGGAATTCCTTGGGAAAAGTGTGAGAGTCATCCAGATACTCACAGACCATTCACGCTTTTTGCACTTGATAAATTCTCTCAACGAGCGACAAGACGGGGCTTTCTTGCCGGGACCAGTAAGTAGAAGTCCGGGGGAGAACCACACTGCTGCCAATTCAGGCCCATTCGGTGTAAATTCTTACTGTCTCTAGTTCATCGTCAAAAGCCGTCGAGAGCATTATGAAGCCCCGTGAAGTGATCGCGATGTGTCGCGAGAAAGAAGTGAAAGCAGTTGATCTCCGATTCGTTGACTTTCTTGGTACCTGGCAGCATTTCACTATTCCTGTTGCAAAGCTTGAAGAAGAAGTCTTTGAAGACGGAATTGGGTTTGATGGTTCGAGTATTCGTGGATGGCAGGCAATTAATGAAAGTGACATGCTGCTTGTTCCAGTTCCTGATACAGCATTTGTCGATCCATTTACTACAGTGCCAACACTTGCTGTCATATGTATGGTGCAAGATCCAATCACTCGTGAAGACTATTCTCGTGATCCTCGCTTCATTGCTCGCAAGGCGGCAATCTACCTAGAGGGAACAGGTATTGCTGATACCTGTTTTATTGGAGCAGAAGCAGAGTTCTTTGTTTTTGATGCTGCCCACTTTGATCAGAATGCACATCAGGGATTTTATTCAATCGATTCAGCCGAAGCAGAGTGGAATCGCGGAAGTGGTCATCACGGATATCAGGTCCGCCATCGTCAAGGGTACAGTCCAGTTCCGCCAACAGATCAGATGATGGACATCCGCACGGAAATGATGCTCACCATGATTCAGTGTGGTATTGATGTTGAAGCGCAACATCATGAGGTTGCTTCAGCTGGTCAGTGTGAAATCGATATGCGATACCAAAGCCTTGTGCGAATGGCTGATCAACTGTGCCTTTATAAGTACATCGTTCGGAATGTTGCCCGGAAACACGACCGGACAGCGACCTTCATGCCGAAACCGATTTACGGCGATAGCGGCTCTGGAATGCATGTCAATCTATCGTTATGGAAAGATGGAAATCCACTTTTTGGTGGCTCTGGGTACGCCGGCCTTTCGGATGTTGCACTCCATGCTCTTGGTGGAATTCTGAAACATGCACGAGCCCTTCTTGCTCTGACGAATCCAACAACCAATAGCTACAAACGGCTTGTGCCCGGGTATGAGGCACCCATCAACCTGGCCTATTCTCAACGAAATCGATCGGCAGCCTGTCGAATTCCGATGTATTCAACGAATCCAAAAACAAAACGGATTGAATTTCGGTGTCCAGACCCAACGTGTAATCCGTACCTTGCATTTTCGGCAATTCTTATGGCAGCTATCGATGGGATCCAAAATCGTACTGATCCTGGTGAGCCACTTGACCGGGACATTTATGATATGCCACCCGAGGAGTTGGCTGATGTTCTGAAAACACCAGCCGCGCTTGGTGAGTCGATTGACGCGCTTGAGCAAGATCATGAATTTCTCTTACGGGGAGACGTCTTCACCGAAGATGTCATTCGTACCTGGATTTCTCACAAGCGAGACAATGAGATTACACCGCTTCAAGCTCGTCCTCATCCATGGGAATTCTGTCTCTACTTTGATGCGTAAATGGCCACCCATGACGTGAGCCCTTGAGCGGTGGCAAGGCAGGTAATCTGGGAAACGGCTGCCTTCCTTTCTGAGAATACCGTTCTGGTCGTACTGCCTGTACCGATTCTCATCTCTATCGAGAAGGATTTGCACTTAGAGTCAGGATGATGGCCTGAATCACTGCCGGGGGAAATTGTAATGCTGAAACCATGTCGAAAAATTCTGTATGCCGTAGGCGTGACATGTGTTGTCGCAACTGCAAGTCGACTGCCTGCAAATGAAACGGGTGATGGTTGGCGGCCTAAATCACAGCCATTAAGTAAAAAAGAGAATATGTGCCAGCCAGCTGAAGAGACTCTTCTGCTCGTTCCGGGGCATACGAATCAACTGACTGCTGAAACCACTGCAACTGACGAACCGTTCGACTGGATGGATGACGTCTATGGACCATCTGGCGCGTCAGCGGAACGTCCATCATTGGTTGTTTCAAATGAAGTTGTCATGGAGGCTTCAGCGGCACAGCCGCCCTCTATTACCCAGCCTCAATTCACAACACACAGCCATGGACATCAGAACTGGTGCAGTTGTGAACAGCGAACAGTCTGTAAGCAATGTGGCCTTCATCTTCCAAGCCTTGCCCTCTATCCCTCCGATTCAAAGAATTCAGCAGGAGGGTATTTTAATCTTGTTGGGGTAGATCCACAAAACGTGCTTGATAGTATCCGTGTGGGAATGAGTCAGGTAAACGATCAAATTCAGTCGACGCTTGGTCGTTTCTAAAGCGATATGAAATATTACCAGACAGTTTTCCCACCATTCACCGCAATGGTTTGGCCAGTCACAAACGAAGCTTCATCACTGGCAAAGTAGGTGACAGCCCAGCCAACGTCGTCAGGTTTACCCCATCGGCCCATGGGAACAGTCTGAGCGTATGCTTCCTTATCTTCCTCCGGGTCATCTTTATGCCGCTCTGTTGGTACCCATCCGGGAGCAACCATATTGACTGTGATGCCGTAGGGAGCGAGTTCGTTTGCCATGCTGCGTGACCACCCTGTCTGGCCACCTTTGGCTGCAACGTATGCTGAAAATGGCGCGACACCCAGTAAAAAAGTTTCACTGGTAATGTTGATCAGCCTGCCGCGTTTACGTTCTTTCATTCCTGGTAGAAGTCGGCGGGCGAGTAGATACGGACTCTTGATAAAAAAATCGAGCATCTGCTGATAGAAGTCCCAGTCGTATTCTTCAATAGGTTTGAGTGGTTGAGCAGGTGTAGCATTCATAACAGCAATATCAATTGGGCCAAGAGACTGCTCAATCGCCGTCACCATGGAGTCGATTTCTTCAGCATCTGTAATGTTTGCCTGGAAAAGTTCAACTGTAATTCCCTCGGCGCGGAATTCAGCAAGAGCAGACTCTGCTCGATTCTTATTGTTGGCATAGTTCAGAGCAATTTTTGCACCGGCTCGACCAAGGCATGCGGCCGTTTCTTTTCCGAGTCCTGTCGACGAACCAGTGACAAGAGCAACTCGATCTTCAAGTGTAAATGGTGACATGATTTTTGAATAAAAGGCTTGTAGATAAAAAGTATTTGTGGTGGTCAGAGACCTCGTAGTGAATGAACACGTTTTAGAACTAATGTGGTTCTCTGCCTCTTGGCCATGCAGCCTTATCATATGTGAAATAGCCTAGCCAAAACGCATCTGTAAAATAGCGTAGCAAGAATGCGCGATATCATATGATCTGTCGCAGTTAACACGATACGCTGTGTTGTGGGTTTCTTACCAGAATATGCGTCGTCATCGTTCTAGAGTGACAAAGGCAACACAATTGATAGAGCGATTCTGATGTATTTTTTTGTTTCCGGTAAGACGTGCTTACAATAAGAGGTAGTCTTTCAGAGGAACTCATTTGTTATGTCACAACGTATCTCCATCACGGCAGCATTCGGAGCGGCACTGGCTGTTTTTTTCAGCTGCTCTTATTCACTTCAGGTGACAGCAGCTGATTTTTCTCGAGATATTCAGCCATTGCTGGCCAAGCGATGTTTTGCGTGCCATGGCCCGGATACACAGGAAGCGGGTTTACGGTTTGATACTGCTGCATCCGCAACTGCTGAACTCGATAGTGGGTATCAGGCGATCGTGCCAGGTGATGTCGATTCGAGTGAGATTCTATCGCGTGTGACATCCTCAGACCCTGATCTTCAAATGCCACCGGAAGGTGCGCGACTCACCGCTGATGAAGTTTCAGCACTACGTAGTTGGATCGATGAAGGGGCACATTGGAAAGAGCACTGGGCATTTCGTCCACTCGTAAGCCCCAATGTTCCTGAGCGCTCTGCCAAGAGTAGTGCTGGTGAAATGAATCCCATCGATATATTTATTCAGGCAGGCCTGGCAGAGCATTCATTGCCCGTACCGCCCAAAGCAGATCGTCGAACGTTATTGCGACGGGCGACCTACAATGTTACTGGTCTACCACCGTCGGAACAGGAAGTCCAAGACTTTGTAGCTGACACATCACCACAGGCGTGGGAGCGAGTTGTGGATCGGTTGTTAGCGTCACCGCATTACGGTGAGCAGTGGGCTCGTCATTGGCTTGATCTTGTTCGTTACGCAGATACCAATAGCTACGAGCGGGATGGAAACAAACCACATTCATGGCGGTATCGTGATTACGTCATCCAATCATTCAATGACGATAAACCATTCGATGACTTTGTCATTGAACAACTTGCGGGAGATGAAATTCCAGAGCCAACCGCAGAGAGTCTGATTGCAACGGGATACTATCGTCTTGGTATCTGGGATGATGAACCAGCCGATAAACTACAGCATCGTTATGATCAGCTTGACGATGTCGTGGCCACCACAGCAAAAACATTTCTTGCAATGACTGTTGATTGTGCGCGATGTCATGACCATAAAATTGATCCAATTCTCCAGCGAGATTACTACTCGCTTCTGGCCTTTTTTCAGAACATCACGCCTATGGGTGACCGGCAGATGAACCCAGACTTTATTGAGCAGCCACTTCCGGAAGGAGAGATGACACCTACAGAAGCAAAAGATATTGCACGTGATAGAAATCGCCGGCTTCAGGAAGCTCGTGGAGAAGTGAAAGCTATCAAGCAACGAATCAAAGAACATGGCGAGCAGGCTCGAGACGAGCTGACAAAGAAAGATCTAGAAGCATGGCATGAAAAGGTGCGGCAGTTGGAACAGGAGAAGGCGCAAATGGCAGCTGCTCTTGTTGTTACAGAATACGGAACGACGGCCCCGGACACGTTTGTGTTGTATCGTGGGAACCCTCATGCTGAGACGTCTCCTGAGCTTCTTGTTGAGCCGGCATTTCCGTCCGTCCTGAAGGCAGCAACTCCTACGATAGAGCCACCAGAAAATGGTCACTCAACTGGCAGGAGGCTTGCACTTGCGAAGTGGATTGTGTCAGCAGAGAACCCTCTGACTGCAAGGGTGCTTGCAAATCGTATATGGCAGTATCACTTTGGTCGTGGGATCGTCCGAAGCCCAAGTAACTTTGGGTTCGCTGGTGACCCGCCCACACATCCAGAATTACTTGACTGGATGGCGACAGAACTGCTTCGACAAGACTGGCAGATCAAAGGTCTGCAGAAAACAATTCTGATGTCAGCGGCGTATCAGGCCGCCTCGACACCAAATGAAGAAGCGTACGCACAGGATTCAAGGAACGAATCATTTTGGCGATTTGATATGCGACGCCTTTCGGCTGAAGAATTACGGGATTCTGTGCATATAGTGAGTGGTGCTTTTAATCCAAAGATGTTTGGTCCTGGCACATATCCAGCAATTCCAAAGGAAGTCCTGGCGACTCAGTCGAAGCCGGGTAAGGGGTGGGGAAATTCGTCACCGGAGGAACAGGCTCGTCGGAGTGTTTATGTCCATGTAAAGCGTTCATTGATCACGCCAATTCTTGCTGATTTCGATCTAGCCGATACTGATACGACATGTCCGGTTCGGTTTGTCACAACGCAGCCAACACAGGCTCTTGGCATGATGAATAGTGAATTCATGCAACAACAATCCAAGGTGTTTGCTGAACGAATTGCAGGTGAGGCTGGCGGCCCAGACATGGCCGACACGAAATCCTGTGTGCGTCGTGCGATTGAAGTTGCACTGGTCCGTGAGCCAACAGACGACGAAGTGCAGCATGGGCTTGCGTTAATCAATGAATTGGAAACGACAGAGGGTATAAGCCCAGGGCGATCACTCGAGTTGTATTGCCTGTTTCTTTTGAATCTCAACGAGTTTGCTTATCTCGACTGATATGGACAAGAATAGATTTATTCATACAAGAAAAGTTGGAATACATCATGAATTCAAGTGATCCCAAACCCCGTGGTTCATTCTGTGGTAATACCCGCCGGGAGTTTTTCTGGGAGGCTGGCGGTTCGTTTACTGGCCTAGCACTCTCGGGCTTGCTGGACGGCAACTTCTTTGCAAATCAAACGCATGCAGCTGACGGGGTTACTGGATATCAGAATCCATTGGCAGCGAAACTGCCAATGTTTGCACCGAAAGCAAAGAGCGTCATCTTTCTATTCATGTACGGTGGGCCAAGTCACGTAGACACGTTTGACTACAAGCCTGCTCTTTATCCACTCGATGGAAAAATCATCAAGGTGAAGACAAAAGGTCGTGGTGGTGAGCGAAGTGAAAGCCGCGCCGTTGGGCCGAAGTGGAAGTTCAAACAATACGGTGAATGTGGAAAGTGGGTGAGTGATCTCTTTCCTCATATTGGTCAGCATGTTGATGACATTGCATTTATTCATTCAATGACGGCAGACTCACCAATCCATGGGTCAGCAATGCTTCAGATGAATTCAGGAAAAATTCAGTCGGGTGCACCGTGCCTTGGGTCGTGGGTAAATTACGGCCTTGGAAGTGTGAATGAAAACCTTCCAGGATTTGTTGTCATGCTGGATAAAAAGGGCGGCCCCATCTCAGGAGCAAAGAACTGGGCAAGTGGCTATATGCCAGCGACCTACCAGGCAACGCTTCTTCGAAGTCAGGGAGATCCAATTTTGAATTTGGCCCCACCAGACGATATGCCTTTGGCTGCTCAGCGTGCCTTGCTGAACTCATTGCAACAATCAAATTCAGAACACTTTCTATCGCGGGGAGACAACTCGGAACTGGCAGCCCGAATTGCTTCCTATGAATTAGCGTGGCGCATGCAGGAGCATGCTCCTGAGGCAGTTGATCTTTCTCAGGAAACTGTAGAGACAAAGAAGCTCTACGGTCTTGATCAGGATCGGACATCCCACTTTGGTCGACAATGTCTTTTGGCCCGTCGAATGGTTGAACGTGGGGTCCGCTTTGTACAGGTGTATTCTGGTGGTGCCCATAATGATGACAACTGGGATGCTCACGGTGACCTTGAAAAAAACCATGCATTTCACGCCGGAAATACGGACCGTCCAATTGCGGGTCTGCTCGCTGACCTGAAGCGGTCAGGCCTTCTTGATGAAACACTTGTTATCTGGGGAGGTGAGTTCGGCCGGCAGCCAACAGCTGAGTATGCAAAAGGAACAGGGCGAGATCACAATTCCTTTGGCTTTACGATGTGGATGGCAGGGGGTGGTGTGAAGGGTGGGATCAGTGTTGGTGAGACTGATGAACTCGGTGCAGCAGCTATTGCACCTGGACCGGGACATGGCAATGGAGAAAAAGCTGGGTATCACGTGAAGAGTCTCCATGCCACAGTTCTTCACTTGCTGGGTCTCGATCCAAATCGACTGAGCTATTTCTTCGGCGGTCTCGACCAAAAATTGGTTGGTGTCGAACACGTACAACCAATCAAAGAATTGCTGGGATGATGAAAATTCTAAATGTGATCGGAACATTTTGTTATTCGTTGAGCACACCCTTTGCTGTACTCGTGTTATTTTTTGGCTGTTTGGTCTCCGTTGATGCTGCTCAGAAGCCAAATGTTCTTGTCATTCTGGCTGACGATCTGGGGTATTCAGATTTAGGCTGTTATGGTGGTGAAATTCCAACGCCGAACATTGATGCACTGGCAGCTGGTGGTGCTCGTCTGACACAGTTTTACACATCTGCACGATGCTGTCCGAGTCGAGCATCACTCATGACAGGGCTCTATCCAACGCAGGCTGGCATCGGTGACTTTGTAAGTTCGAAGCCGAACAAAAAAAGAGGCCCGGGGTATCTTGGTCGCCTCAGTGATCACTGTGTGACATTGGCCGAAGTTCTCAAACCAGCAGGGTATGGGTGCTATTACGTTGGGAAGTGGCATATGCATACGACAACAGGACCCATTGTCCGTGGCTTTGATGAGTTTTATGGGTACACGAAAGATCATTCACATGATCAATACGATGCAGGGTATTACATTCGGCTTCCAGAAGGACGGCAGAAGGAGATTGATCCACCTGCAGAGGATTTCTATGCAACAGATGTCTTCAATGAATACTGTCTTGAATTCATTAAAAAGGGACAGGCTACAAAAAAACCATGGTTTGTGTTTCTAGGACATTCGTCACCACATTTCCCGATTCAGGCGCCTGCCGATCGTGTTGATAGCCATGAAGCGGTGTACAGACGTGGCTGGGATGTCTTGCGAGAAGAGCGTTTCAATCGCATGCAGGCTCTTGGCCTGACAGATGGAAAGCAATGGACGCTTACGCCTCGGTCGCTTGTACCTGTCGATCAAGACGACATTGCCAATGGATATTCTGGGAAGCAAAATCCAGCTTGGAGTTCACTGCCTGATGACCGACAACACGATCTGGCGCGACGGATGGCTGTCTTTGCGGCAATGGTTGAAGGGGTCGATCATGGAGTTGGGCAAATAGTTCAGCATCTCAAAGCCACAAATTCCCTTGAGAACACACTGATTCTGTTCCTTAGTGATAATGGAGGATGCTACGAGTGGGGGCCATTTGGATTTGATGGGCGTTCTCGAACAGGTCAAAACGATCTTCGGATTGGCGAGGCACTTCGTGAGATTGGTGGACGCGGTACACATCAGGCATATGGGAGTGGCTGGGCCAATCTCAGTAATACTCCCTTCCGTCTCTACAAGCATTTCACTCACGAAGGTGGTATCTGCTCACCGCTCATTGCACATTGGCCGAAAGGTATACAGCCACAGAAAGAATGGGTGCGCGCACCAGCTCATATGATGGATATTATGCCAACACTGATTGAGGCATCATCAGCAGACTATCCGAAAAAAAAATCAGGTACCGATGTTCTACCCCTAGAGGGCACGAGTCTTTTTCCTGCTTTTCGTGGCCATGACATTCCTGAACGAACTATAGGTTTCGATCATCAAGGCGCCCACGCACTGCGACAAGGGGACTGGAAGATTATTTGGTCAAAACGAATGCCAGAAGTAATTTCCTGGGAACTTTACAATCTTGCAAATGATCGGTGTGAAATGGTCAACCTTGCTGACAAGCACCCTTCTCGTGTGCAGCGTATGGCCTCTGATTGGGAAGAGTGGGCGTCACGAGTGGATGTCCATTGGACCGAACCCGCTTCACAGAAGTGACGAACAAAGACACAGAACAAGGAGCTGATATGCGCGTTGATGTGAAGAAACGAATCTCTTGCACATTCCTGACGATTATTGGTGTCCTTTTTCTTTCAGGACACAGAATACATGCGGCGGAAAAAGCTCCAAATATCATTATGGTTTTCATTGATGATATGGGGTGGGGTGATTTTTCATGTTTTGGCAACACCGATGCCTCGACTCCTGCTATCGATAAGCTTGCAGAAGAGGGGATTCGATTTACGCAGTTCTATGTGAATTCGCCTATCTGCTCACCATCACGAGTTGCCCTCACCACAGGCCAGTATCCTCAGCGATGGGGTATTGGTTCATTTCTTGCCAGTCGATCTGCAAATCAGAATCGTGGTATTGCAGAATGGCTTGATCCGGCAGCACCAACCCTTGCGAGAATGCTTCATGATGCAGGCTACGCGACGGGGCATTTTGGAAAATGGCACATGGGTGGGCAGCGTGATGTGAATGATGCACCACCAATTACTGATTATGGCTTCGATCGATCGCTCACAAATTTCGAGGGCATGGGTGCAAAGCTCCTGCCACTGACCGTGACACCAGAAGGAAAACAAGGACGCATCTGGCAGGATGCAGAGCGACTGGGGAGTCCTGTCACCTGGATGCAGCGGTCAGCGATTACTGGTGGATTTGCAGCAGCAGCTCTCGATTTCATCGAAGAGGCAGACGCTGCCAAGCAACCGTTCTATCTCAATCTGTGGCCTGACGACGTGCACAGCCCATTCTGGCCGCCGGTCGATCAGTGGCACGACGGCAAGCAAGAAAAATACCTCGCTGTTCTTGAAGCTATGGATACGCAGCTTGCCGTGCTCTTTGAACACATTCAAAACAATAAAGAGCTGGCGCAAAACACGCTCATTCTTATCTGCTCTGATAATGGACCAGAACCAGGGGCTGGTTCTGCGGGACCGTTTCGGGGAGCCAAGACAACGCTCTATGAAGGTGGAATCCGTTCACCACTGATTGTCTGGGGGCCGGGAGTAGTTGCTCAGGAGGCTGTAGGAAGCACGGATACAGAGTCATGTTTCGCAGCCTTTGATTTAGTACCCTCGCTTCTTACGATTGCCG
Organism: Planctomycetaceae bacterium; assembly: GCA_002862165.1. Taxonomy (GTDB): domain Bacteria; phylum Planctomycetota; class Planctomycetia; order Pirellulales; family UBA1268; genus UBA1268. The sequence goes on along the minus strand of PKCL01000236.1, from coordinate 926 downwards.
GGATCACTTTCGCTCAGGATATACCTTTTGATGGGACAGATATTTCGCCTGCACTTCGAGGTCAGCAATCAACAAGCCATGATGGTCCGTTGTGTTGGCGGCGCCCGCCTGATCGTAAGATGTACAAGGCATTAGGAGATACGGTTCTGCCTGATCTCGCAATACGAGACGGGAAGTGGAAATTGCTTTGTGATTATGACGGCAACAATGCTCAGCTGTTCAATCTCAGTGATGATCGGGGTGAGCAAAAAAATGTCGCAGCAGACTATCACGATGTTCGAGACAGTCTTTGTCAACAGCTTGTGAGCTGGCACGAGTCTCTTCCTGCCGATAATGGGCAGGCACTCGCACATCAGGACATGCAGAAAGCTCAGGTAGGCCCAGCAAACGTTACAGGTTATTCACTGATCGCAGCCGATAGTTCAGCACGAACACTTGCTGAAGTTGCTGCTGATGGCAGTGTTGTGTGGAAGATGCCCTGTGGATCGATACACGATTTACATCTTTTGCCCAACGGGCATCTGCTTTATCAGGATGGTTGGACGCATATTATTGAACTGGATAAAAACAGAAAAAAAGTCTGGGATTACGATGCAACAGGCAATGGCAATGCGAATCAAAAAGTTGAAGTCCACGCGTTTCAACGACTTGCCAATGGTGACACAATGATTGTTGAATCCGGCCCAGCACGCATCCTTGAAGTCGATAAACAGGGGGTAATCAAAAAAGAGATTGCTCTTGTCATAGAGACACCGTCGCACCATTCAGATACACGTAATGTGAGAAAAACTGAGTTGGGAACCTATCTTGTTGCCCATGAAAAAGATGGTGTTGTTCGTGAATATGACACGACAGGAAAAATCATCTGGGAGTTTGATGTTCCACTCTTTGAGAAGCCGCGAAAATCAGGGCATGGGCCCGAAGCG
>PKCL01000221.1 GCA_002862165.1 Planctomycetaceae bacterium | reverse complement strand
GGCATCCCGCTTCTCTGCATCAAGAAGATTGATACCAGGAAGATCGTCGGGCACTTCCACTTCTGCTGCCGCTGCAATAGTAGGAAAGAGATCAATCGCATGGGCGAAACGCTTCGATCGTTCCGGCTTTACTACCCCTGGCCATGAGATCATGACTGGCGTCCGTATCCCATTCTCATACGGTGAACTTTTCGAACGCTGGGCATAGCCTTTCCAAAGTTTCTGATTTGGATCGTCGGCATTCGTACTCGGCGCTGCCCATCCGTTATCACAGATATATACCACCATCGTGTTGTCTGTCAGATTCTTGTCATCAATGTAACTGAGTAATTCTCCACATGTTTCATCAAACCATTCACACATGGCGTAGTACTTGACAAGGTCCGCAGCCCGGCCTTCTTTCTCATACTTTTTAAGTAAACGTTGTGGTGGTTTATGTGGTGTGTGTGGCAGAAAGGGTGCGTACCACAATAGAAACGGTTTCTCCTCAGCGACTGCCGTGTCTATGAATTGTGTGATCGGCGTCATTCCCTCACGGCCAATTTTGAGCCCCGCATCACCATGCCGACCTCTACGTTTTGGATCACCATGAGTCATTCCATCAGTAAACCCACCGTCCTGCCATGAACCTTCCCACCATTTCCCAGATTGATGCGCAAGGTAGCCGTGAGCGACAAGTGTTTTGACAAACGTCGGGAATTTATGAAACGATTCCCGTAGTGGCACATCCAGCGCTGCGCGATTCGTAGGCCCATCAACATCGTTCCCAGTTATGCCATGCTGAAATGGGTATCGACCCGTAAGTATCGAAGCGAGTGATGGTCGACACAGTGGTGCCGCAACATACCCTCGATCCATCACCAGACTCTGTTCAGCAAGTGCATCGAGGTGTGGTGTCTGAATTACAGGGTGATCCATAAATCCGTAATCAGTCCATGCCTGATCATCACTAATGATGACCACAACGTTGGGCTGATCTACACCGTGTTGATCTGCACCGTAAAGATGGTCTGCTACACAGATCACCAATGCAATAACACTGACAACTCGACTCGCTCTTTTCATGACCATATATACTGCTCCCTGTTTCGCAAAAAATAGGCACTCTCACCTACTTGCTTAACTCAAAATATCATTGACAACATGTGCTTCTTCAACTCCCGTGAGTCGCTGCGACAAACCACGAAACTTGAACGTGAAACGTTCGTGATCAATACCAAGTTGGTGTAGAATCGTCGCATTGAGGTCACGAATATGAACTGGGTTTTCGACAATGTTGTACGCGAAATCGTCCGTTCGGCCATAGTCATAACCCGCCTTGATTCCGCCACCTGCCATCCAGCTTGAAAAACATCGGCCGTGGTGATCCCGGCCCGCCGATGGACTCCCTAACGCACCCTGACTGTACACAGTTCGGCCAAACTCTCCTCCCCACACCACAAGCGTATCATCCAGCATCCCCAGTCGTTTCAGGTCTTGTACCAACGCCGCTGATGCCTGATCAACGTCTCGACATTGTTTGGGCAACTGATTCTTAATCGAAATGTGTTGATCCCAACCACGATGAAACAGCTGAATAAACCGCACACCACGTTGAGCCATGCGTCGGGCGAGCAGACAGTTTGCAGCAAAACTCCCTGGACGCCGCGCATCATCACCGTAGAGTTCAAATGTTGATTCTGGCTCGTCAGAAACATTCGTCAGATCAGGAACCGACGTCTGCATGCGATAGGCCATTTCATAGGCCTCGATCCGAGCCAGCGTTTCAGGATCACCCGCCGCAGCGGCGTGCTTTTGATTCAGGTCGCCAAGTGTATCGAGTAATTGGCGTCGAGAATCGCGTGAGACTCCGGATGGGTTCTTGAGATACAGCACAGGATTTACACCGGGCCGTAACATGACACCTTGATGACTTGAGGGCAGATATCCACTACCCCACAGTCGTGAAAAAAGTGGCTGGCCAGGATTTTTGCCGCTGCCTTGGCTCAGTAGAACCATATAGGCAGGAAAGTCATCGCTCTCACGTCCGAGCCCGTAACTAAGCCAGGCACCCAGCGAAGCATGCCCCATCTGCTGTGAGCCGGTGTTGATGAACGTTACTGCAGGATCATGATTGATCGCCTCGGTCCATAAAGAACGAACGATTGTAATATCGTCAGCAATCGACTGCGTATGCGGCACAATGTCACTGATCCAGGTGCCGTGTTCACCACAACGACGACCACCCCACAGCGGCTTGACGACGGGGAAACTTGTTTGACGAGAGGTCATTCCAGTCAATCGCTGCCCACCACGAACAGAGTCAGGAAGATCCGTCCCGTGCAAAGAGTCCATGGCTTCGTGATAATCAAAGAGATCAACATGGCTTGGGCCACCAGATTGAAACAAATAGATCACGCGCTTGGCTTTTGGAGCAAAGTGTGGCAGCTCAGGAAGTCCTTCAGACTTGGTCTCTCCAGCGGCAGCAGCAGCCACCTGCTCACTCTTGAGAAGGTTCCCGAGTGCAAATGCACCGAGGCTTACTGTAGAACTGCCCAGCAGTGAACGACGCGTCAGCAGCTGAGCTCGTCGCAGTTCAATGTCAAAAGGAAGTGAATACATAATGAGTAATGAAGACTATTGTCTGGTTAGAGTTTCGCTTAGATTGAGTAACAGCGTTGCTATCTGTGTCCACGCAGCCTGTTCCACAGGATCGATATTCTGCATCGCAGGATACTCACCAACAGCAATAACACGCTCTGCATTTTCTGGACTTCTCTGAAATCGTGTTCTTTCGGCAGCTAAGAGTCGTGCAATCAAGTCGATCTCAGAATCCGTCGGCAAACGCGAGCTTATGACTTCGAAGGCTCGCTCGATACGTGAACGATCGTCATTGGCTGTTTGGTCCTGCAAGATAGAACTGGCAAACACACGCGCTGCTTCAGCAAACTGAGGATCGTTCAATGTTACGAGTGCCTGAAGGGGCGTATTCGTCTTACCCCGATCGACCACACACATTTCACGATTCGGAGCATCAAAGGCTGCCATGGCAGGATGCGGACTCGTCCGCTTCACGATTGTGTACAAACTTCGACGATATAATTTTTCACCATGGTCTTGAACAAAGACCTGTTTTGTGGCCGGTGTACTTCCGAAATGACTTATCTCTTTCCAAAGCCCATGCGGCTGGTACGGATGAACACTCGGCCCTCCAACACGCGGCACTAGAAGCCCACTTACGGCCAATGCCTGATCACGAATAAATTCTGCAGGAAGTCGAAACCGAGGACCGCGACCCAGCAATCTGTTGCCCGGATCGATTGCTATTTGTTCAGTGGTTGTTGATGACTGCTGTCTGTAGGTTGCACTCGAAACAATCATCCGAATCAGTTCTTTTTGATTCCACCCATGACTGACAAAACGTGTTGCCAGATAGTCAAGTAAGTCCGGATGACTTGGATATTCTCCTTGTGACCCAAAGTCAGCTGACGTGGCCACAATCCCTGACTCAAAAAATAGTGACCAGATTCGATTCACCGCAACGCGTGCCGTCAAAGGATGATTCGAGTCTGTCAACCAGTCTGCAAGATCGAGACGCGTTGGCTGACGTTTTTTTGAATCTTTATTCTTGTCACTTGATCTTTCTTCATTGACGCTGCGACCAAGTGGTGGCAGGATTTTTGGGGTTCGCGGCGTCACACGTATTGATGGTGCATCATATTGGCCACGGGTTAAGACAAATGTCTCCCGCGGCTTGGAGGATGTGTTCATCACCATCGTCGAATGCTTCTTCGTAAGAATATTTTTTCGCTCTTCCAGATTGCTTATCTGTGTTCGTAGCGAACTCAAAGAAGGTGCTGTCTGTCGAAAGATTTTGCGCAACTGTTCTTGAGTGTCCTTATTCCAGTGCGACTGGTCTTCTCGCAGAGCCGCTGCAATTGCATCGTCCCACTTGCTCTGGGGATCATGCCCCGTAAAGAGACGTACTCTCCAGCGAAAAGGCAGCGATTTGTTTTGCCCAAAAAAGACAAGCACACTCAGAAAAGGTGTTTTTGTTTGATCAACAGGCTGATCAAACGTCAGTGTAAGACACTGCTTCTCATCTTTTTGTAATGGCTGCCACCAGTGGACGTTTCGTTCATCCAATACCGAAGATGCTGCATGGCCATCACCCGAAGTACTTGCTGTCGCCGTGACAAACTCACACTGACTATGATAGTCCACCTGATCAGCAGGCTGGCTATTCGCAGAAACCAACACGGCTGTAATTTTTGGAACACCGTCAGGAAACGGAGTCAGCGAAAGCAACGGCTCTGTGCTTTCTTCAGTGTCTTCCCCTGCCGCACCAGGAACCGGCTGGGGATCAAATTCGATCGAAATACCTGATATCGTTTCACTTGCTTGCTGGTCCCCTTGCCGCAGTTGAATCGAGTGACTGAATCCAGCCAAACCCTTACTCGGAGCCGACAAAGAGACGGTTCCATCAGAATCAAATTCGTAGGGACCGGGACGATTCGGTGCCGAAGCGTCGAGTAGTTCAGCATCGACGTAACGAAAACCCTCTCCGCGCAGTTGCTCTCGACTCCGTTCATCCGCCACCCATTCGTCAAACCCACTTGTTGTATTCGATAGCTCAATGCGTGCCTCTGCAAGCTCAGCATTCACACTCTTGAGTTCATCCCGTGCCATAATTGTCGAGGCTGACACCATTGGCATGGCATTCGTACCAGCATTTCCATCAAGGCCACGGTCATCAAGTTCATTGAAAAATGCAAAAAACTCGTAGTACTCTTTCTGAGAAATCGGATCGTACTTATGGTCATGACATTGAGCACACCCAAACGTCAAACCAAGGAACACTTCACTCGTTGTTTTCACGCGATCGGCAACATAGTTCGTAAGATTTTCTTCTGGGATCGTGCCACCTTCATGAGTAATCATGTGATTTCGATTAAACCCAGTGGCGATCAGTTGTGCCTCAGTCGCATCAGGGATAAGGTCACCCGCCAATTGTTCTCTTAGAAACTGATCAAACGGCATGTTGTCGTTGTAGGCCTGAATGACCCAATCTCGCCACAACCACATATCACGACCACCATCGATTGAGTATCCATTGGTGTCAGCGTAACGGGCCTGATCCAACCAAGGCACCGTCATTCGTTCACCAAAATGTGGTGAACTGATCAGTCGATGAACTACTTCTTGATACGCTCTCTCACCATGAGTTTCATAGTCACGAACAAAACAACGTGTCTCCTCAAGGGTTGGGGGAAGGCCTGTCAGGTCGAAAGTAAGTCGACGAATAAGGGTTCGTGGAGGAGCCTCTGCCGAAGGAGACACTCCAGCCTTCAGAAGCCCTGCAAATACAAACGAGTCAATCTCATTGCGGCCCCATGATGCGCCGTGAGGGCCGACACCTTCCACATCAGGAACGGTGGGTGATTGCGGTGGGGCAAATGCCCAATGCCCCTCGTACTGAGCCCCTTCAATAATCCATTGCTTGAGGACGGCCTTCTGCTTTTTGTTGAGAGAAAGATGTGACTCTGGTGGAGGCATCACCGTATCATCATCATCGCTGGTAATACGAATCCAGGCTTCACTTGCTTGCAGATCACCAGGACTGATGGCCTGGTAGCCGCCGAGATCCTCTTTCGCACTACTCTCTAGATCCAGCCGCAAGCCTGCCTCTCGCCCGTCTTCATCTGGACCATGACAATGAAAACATGTCTCAGCCAAAATTGGACGAACGTCACGATTGAAGTTGATGGAGCCATCATTACAAACACCGTACGAAGCCCATGCTCCAGAAGAAACAACAAGCATAAAAAGAGCGCAGATTTTTTTTAAATTTATTCCCGTTACCGGCCAACATGCTCGCAGAAACGAGAACAACAACGTGTACATACAATTCATAAATTTTTCCAACCGCATTCTACGGATTTGCTCAGTCACACGTGCCCACTCTCTAATACATGTGTCACCCACTTCGTACCTTACGGCATAAGACTGCTCTACGATAGAACCTCACATTACGTCAGAACAGCAGAAAAAACACTATTTTTTTCTTTTTAATAATTCGCAAAAAAATAATGCTTCATCCGTACCAAAACAACAACGTTCGATACCAAGCAGAGTTGAAACAACAACGTTGATTCAATTCTTTTCAGCATAAAAAGTATATTGCTGACTTTTTTCTTTCACGAATCGTTATGGGCACGGAGTGTCGTCGACCTCTTGATCAACAATTATAAAAGTGGAACAAAAAATCATCCCCAACTAGAAAGTCTGGCTAGAAAGTCTGGCTAGAAAATCTGCCTACAACGTGCTGGGCATAGTGCTATCAATATGTGTCAGAAACGTGACATCACGTGACACAAACCGAAAGCTTGCAGGGAGTTTTTTTCCATCAAGCCGAATGACAACAGTATGTTTTCCAGCGGTGAGTTCTGTTGTAAAGTTTGTATCTCCTTCAATGGGCATCGCATCAACCCAGAGGTCCGCTGCATCAGCACCGTTGGCACTCAACGTGACATCACCGTCTGTCGCCACTTCTATATCCGTCTTCAGATACACACCGCCAGACTCTTTCGCTCTATCTACTTTTGCTTTCCTGGCGAGCTGAACACCAGCGACAGAACCATTGACTCTCGAGAGAAACGGCACCCACTGATCGGCTTGTGTTTCCGACATGAGCTCTTGAATATTGCCGTCATCTGCACGCTGCGTGCCTGTGAACACTTCGTAGACACGCGCCACACCTCCTTTACTGGCGTCGTAGTTACCAGGCCTGCCAAGCTGCGTCAGGAACTTGATTAAATCGACCTGTTCTTGTTGAGTTAATCGATCCACAAGACCTTCTGGCATCAATGACTTCCCAGGCTTCTGAAACTCAATGTCATCTTTTGGGATTCGGACAAGTTTGTTTCGTGCATCTCGCAGAATGACTTCATTATTGTCACTCCCGACAATAATGCCGGTGAGAACCAGCCCATCAACTGTCAAGATATTCACCGAGTGATAGTTTTCTTTAATTTTTGCATTTGGCTTATAGATTGATTCGATCAGGTAGTCGATCGGTGCACTTGCGCCCAGACTTGTCATGTCCGGACCAACTTTCCCACCAACACCGCCAATTGCATGGCACGTCATACACTGCATATCTTCCCTGCTGTATACAGCTTCACCGCGTGCAGGCTGCCCGTCGTGCTCAACCAAGTCAATAAGTTCAGCAACACGGTCAGGCGTCAACTCCTGAGCCTTCTTTGTGACGTTGGCATACGGTGAAATCACAGTGATCAATTCTGGCTCATTGCGGCCTGCATCACGAGCAGCAGTAAGGCCGGCAAGTGCGGCCATCTCGGTGATCCCAGTGCTTGGTATCTGTTTCGCCAAAACCTTACCAGTGTTTTTCTTAACAAGAACCTGTCGCCAGAAATTAAGTAAGTCCTGTTCGTTCTGAATCTCACTAAGTGATTGATAAAAAGGCTTTGCAGCAGCTTGTGGATTTAACGCTGCTAAGCAAATGACTGCTTGCCTTCGGACGCCTGTATTTTTAGAACGCACGAGTCGTGCCAGTGCCGAGACACTTGGCTGTCCAATCTCTTGCAACGACTGCATTGCAGCGATTTGAATTGAAGCTTCCGCTTCTTCTGTAGCCACATCTGCCAACAGGCTTATACATGCTTTCATTTGCCACACACCAACAAGCCTGATGGCAGCCATTTTGACCGCTGGATCTTTCAGCTCAAGCAAGGCACGTATCTGATTTAAATCGCCTGCTGGCTTTTGCTTCCGCACACGCTGAGCAGTCGCAAGTGCATTGATCGCGCGAACCATCACACTTCCTTCAAAGTCTTTCTGCACGACTTGCGTAAACAACTTTGTCAATTCTGTCTTTCCACCTGTCTGCGCTATTAACTCAATCCATGGCCCGGTACCGTCTGCGGGTATTGATTCTTTTGCGAGACGTTTTGAGAGGTAGGATGCAGCGAGTCTTGAATCGATACTCGTAAGTGCAAACTCTAATTGCTTCGCACGAGCTGGTGAGTCTGGCTTCCACTGCCCCTGATCAAGTGCAACCATAAACACATCCGCAAGTTCGTCCATCGTGGTCGCAAGAGCAAAGTCAAGAAACCTGTCTCGTGGCAAGTTGAGTGACATTAATGCAACTGATGCAGCTTCAACCGTCTTCAGCTTCCCCAAACCACGAATGGCCTCAAGCCGTACACGTGGATGTTCATCCATAACCGCTTGTCGGTAGATCGCGAGTGCCGCGGTTGCATCAAGTGGCTGCGAACTGTCCGTCGCCGGATCGACCAGATCGCTCACAATGCGCATTGCTGCCGATCTGACTTTTGGATCATCTGCCGAGGCCAGCGCCCTCACATCTTGGAAATCGATCATGTCGAGTCCCTGCTGAAGCCAGACACCCTGCAGTTTCTGGTATTCATCAGAAGATGCTTTTGTCCACTCGTGCACCTGCTTCTCTGGAAGATCATCTCGCTCCAAGAGGACACGCCGTGCTTGGTCACGCGTATAGCGATCATTAGAAATAAGCCGATCCAACAGAGCCTTTGAAGCAATTTGTGTAAGGTCTTCTTTCTCTTTTGGTGCTCCACCCTTCCAGGTAACTCGCCAGATACGACCATGCCAGCGATCTCGACGCTCATCACGAAAGTCGACCTCGCCATGATTGATAATCGGATTTGACCAGTCAGCAATATAAAGAGCACCATCAGGCCCCTGCTTCACATCAATTGGTCGGAACGTGCTACTTGCTGTGCGTAGCAAATCATCTTCTTGGGTTGTGACAAAACCAGCCCCCTGCTCTTCGAGGCTAAACCTGGTGACACGGTTTGCTCGAAAGTCACAGGTAATCACCGAGCCCTGCCACTCCGGCGGAAACGAATTTCCAGAAATAATTTCAGCCGAGGCAAACTTGGGATAACTTCCAGGACTAATCAGCCCCAACACTCGTTTCGCGCCTGGTGTCGGCTTAAATGCCGCGCCCGGAAACGAATAGGCAATTCCACTAAAGCCAGCACCATCAGTTAGGAATGATTGCCCAAAGTCATCAAACTGGTGTCCCCACGAATTTACAAGACCCCGGAATACAACCTCCATCCGCATCGTGCTCGTATTGTAGCGAAAGCCACCACCAGCTTTTAAACGAACAACCCCTCGTGGTGTCTCTGTATCGGTTCGCGTATAGATCGATTGATTCATATACAACCGACCGTCAGGCCCCCAGCGAAGTGTGTGAAGATTGTGGTGGGTGTCTTCCGTTCCAAAACCACTGAGTACTCGCTGTTTAAGGTCTGCTCTCCCATCGCCATTTGTATCTTTCAAAAACAACAGGTCCGTACTTTGTGCCACATAGCAGCCCCCATGCCCTGGCTCGACTCCTGTGGGAATAAGTAAGCCATCAGCAAACACTGTTGATGTATCTGCTTTCCCATCAGCATTGGTGTCTTCCAATATCAGAATCTTATCCGGAGCTGCTTGCCCAACTTCAATCATGGGATACGCTTCGCTGCTCGCCACCCAGAGCCTTCCTGCTGCATCAAAATTCATCTGAATTGGCTTATTCAGCTGTGGGTTCTCAGCCCACAGGCTTACTTCGAGGTTTTCTCCAACAGTAAACTGTGGAGTTGGTTGTTTCGTGAAGGTGGCGTAGTGAGAGTCAGTTCTAGCCGGCTTTGATTCCACAGATGTACCGTCTAACTTCCGCAGCAATGCAATGGCCTGCTCCTCTTCAACAATCAGTTGATCGTATTGTGGAATCTCAACTGCATTCTGCCCCTGTTCTCGTTTTCGAAATCCAAAAACATATGCCATGTTCGCTGGGCGAGACCGGTGAAACCACCAGACATTCTTTTTCAGAATCGTACTTCTTAATACTTCGACATGGGCATTACTGATCCATTTGTCATCGAAGCCAAGCGCCTGCCCTATCGCGATAGCAGCTTCCCGATACCCCGCATCATTAAGATGAATTGGATCCTTGCGAAGGTCATCCTCGACTGCCACATGCGACAAATCTACAAACACACCATGATTTGCATCAGCGATTCGACTGATAGCGTTTGTATACGCAGCCAACACAGATGCATGTGGTTGATTTTTTTGGTGCGTGTCAGAAAGACTTCCAAGCGGAGAGAGAAACACACAACGCACACCCGGTTGAAGTTGTTCGGCTGTATGAATCAGTCGTTGATATTCTTTCGTAAATGCTGCAACGCCTTCAATGCCACCTTCAAGAGAGCTTGCCATTCCGTACCCAAAGACAATGACGGTAGGCCGTATAAACTCAAGCTGTTTTACAAGCTGCTTCCACCCCTCATCAGCTGGCGCGCGACCGGCTGGCAACAGACTCAAACCGAATCGTGATTTTCCACTCGGGGTATCCGCACTCCAACCAAGATTACGAAACGTGACATCCCGTTCAGGAAACGCCGCTGTCATCATCAGTTCAATCCAGCCGGCATATTGCTCCTGTTCAACCAGGGCATCACCAAGAAAAACAACTCGGTCGCCGTCTCGAAAATCGAATGTTTCAGCACCCCACGCATTTGCCTGCCCAACACACGTGCCTAACACGAAAAGTACCGAAACGCTTAATCTCGACTGCCAAAGCCCATCCATACTGACTCACTCCAAAGCGGGTACAACAAAGACTAAAAGGTGAACGTTCTCAATGCTAAGAACCTTGGAACGCTACTCTCCCTATGTCTTTATGAAGAATAGCATGACACACTTATTTGGCTTGTATTCGGTCTTTCACTTCAGTTGCAACATCACCAAAGGGAATTGACTCAACTCGAAGACAACACGCACCTATCACGGGAAACAAGTTTGGAATAGACCCCGTGAGAATAACCTGTCCTGCGCGAAGTCGGTCATCACGCTGCAACAATTCGAGCCACAACCATTTCAGCGACGAGTGAATCGTCTCAAGCATAAGCTGCCCTTCGCATTGTCCAAGCAGTTGATTGTCTCGAAAAATTTCAACTCGGGCTTCATCAAACATGCTTTCTAAAAAACAATTTGACGAAAGGCCGCCACCGCCAGAAACAAACCCAGCATGAATAGCATTATTTGCAATCAGTTCACCAGCTGATGCCTGCTGCCCACGCATCACATGGTGATGTAACTCGATAACCGGGAATATTCGAGAGATGCAGCCCGGTAGCAAATGACCAGTGAAATCTTCTTCTTTCGGCTCACGAGACAGCTCTATTGCAAGCTCACCTTCAATTGCGAGATTGGAAAAACTCTGCTGAGACAAGACCGCTCCTGACTCATGCTGCTCTGTATCAAAAAGCAATCCTCGCACACGATGACTAATCTTGAGTTGCTCCTGAATCGCCGACGAAGTACAGCCAACCTTATATCCAATCAATCGCTCGCCTCGTTGGTACCGCAACTCTGCGACGGCGTTTTGCAGCTCATATCCCTGCTGCACATCCAAAACAAGACCCTTCGCAAAAAGCATGCCAGGCTGATGGGAGTCATAGTCATCGAGTTGACGGGCTGCTAACGCTCCAACCTGTGATATTCGAGAATCGGTAGATCTATTCATGCATTTCTATTCATGCGTCGAGTACAGTTGCCGAATCCAAAGTCACCTCAATTAAACGTTCTTTGCGTCAGGAACTTCAAACCCTTTGTTGTTAGGGTCCTTCAA
>PKCL01000455.1 GCA_002862165.1 Planctomycetaceae bacterium | reverse complement strand
GTATCCAGCAAGCTTTGGCCCAACATATGAGGACTATTTTGGTGGCGGTGTTCCGGAGCTCGATCCAGTCAAGCACCTGACAATTGGCCAGATGATGAAAGACGCAGACTATGAAACGGCATGCTTTGGGAAGTGGAATGTGTCGAACCTGAACCGTCGTCGGGCGAATGACTTCGGCTTTGACCATTGGGTTGGTCTTCACCTCAATCACGACTATTACACGCATAAGTTAGTGCGCACAGGTGAGCATGATCTCTACAAGGATGGTCAGCCTTTCGACCGTGAGGGTGTCTGGTCAGACACAATTTTTGCCGATGAAACAATTCACTTTATCGAAACGAAAAATGAGAAACCATTTTTTATCTACCTCGCGTTTCAGGCACCGCACAGTCCGTATCAGGATCCTGACAAGGCCATGGATCCACCAGGGAGCAAGGAACGCAAGACACTCATTAAGATGGTTGAAAGGCTTGATCTGGAAATCGGGCGGGTGCTTGATGCACTTGATAAGGGAAACATGGCTAAGGATACACTCGTTATTCTGACGAGTGATAATGGTGGTGCACAGGGTGTTTCGCGAAATCTTCCATTGAGTGGTGCAAAGCAAAGTTTGCTAGAAGGTGGTGTCCGAGTACCGCTGATCTTTCGTTGGCCGAGCGTGCTTCCAGCAGGCGAAGAGTCAGCAGTACCAATTTCGGCAATGGACCTCACGGCGACGATTGCGGCTGCCGGTGGGGTGAGTCCACCCGAGGACAAGGCGTTTGATGGGATTGATATGGTGCCGTTGCTTCTCGGAGAGGCTCAGGTTTCTGAAACGAGACCCCTTTTCTTTCGGCGGCGAGATATCAAGTTTCGCCAAAACCTGAATAGTATTCGACAGTCTGCTGTTCGGCAGGGAGCGTGGAAATATCTACGCAGCTATAAAAAAAATAATGAAAAGTACACGGCAACATTGTTTGATTTAGACAACGATATTGCTGAGCAGAATGATATTTCTCAAGCCAGCCCGGAGCGATTCCAGGAAATGAGCGATCTCTTAGAAAATTGGGAGGCCGAGGTTGCCAAGACGGCTCAACCGTTTCCTAGTGGTGCAAAAAATTGAAATAGTTGGAAGAGAGAAAACTTGTATGCTGTGGTTTGGTGCTGTAATAGGCATGCTTGTTGCGTGTGGGTCTAATGTTCTTACGAATCTTGAAGCAGTGCGTCCGTCTAAAGGACAAACGTTGTTGCGGCGAGGTTCGGCAGACGTGAGCCGTGGTATTCGTACTGTGACGGGTTCAGTTGACGCAACTGGTCATGGTCCTGTTGCCTATTACGCGGGCCCGTTTCGGAGGGAAAATTCCCTCTGCCTGTAACCAGTGGCACGAAATGAGTGTTACCTTCGCGGTGATGAGGCTATAATTTCAGTAGACGATGGATCGTATGCGGTCTCTAGTAAACAATTTCTAGAACCAATTGAGAAGTGCGGTGTTGGTAACTTTTTGGGGGATTTGCAAACTCGGGATGTGAAAATGCCAAAAGCATAAGAAGTTGTGAGAGTTCAGGAAATCCTACGGTTTCTTTTCAGTTGAATTACTCGGAGGTTGGTGGAGTGTAATTCGTCTCGATGGGTCACTTGTGCTCGATGACAGGACTCTCTGTCGAGTCACGCCTGATATATACAAAAACGTGCAGTAATTGTCCTATTCACCAAGTGGTAGAGACTAAATAATGGGATATGAGAATTGTTCATGGAGCGATATGGCAGGTTGAACAACCTCATTCGGAAATGAAACAGTACGAAAGGGATTCGATTGATGATACGAATTTTAGCACTACCTCTTTTCTTTGTTATTGCTGTTGCGGCACACGCAGAGGAGTTTGAATCGCTCTTCAACGGGAAGGATCTATCAGGCTGGGCTGGCAAAGAAGGGCTCTGGTCTGTGAAGGACGGTGCAATCTTCGGCCAGACGACAGAAAATGATCCTTTAGACGGTAACACATTTCTTGTCTGGCAGGGTGGTGACGTTGGTGACTTCATTCTGAAGTTGAAAGTTCGCTTCTCGGGCAATAATACCGGCGTGCAGTATCGCAGTGAACTGTTTGGTGAGCCGGAAGGCTTTGCGGTGAAAGGATATCAGGCAGATCTGCATCCCAAGCCCGAATTCTACGGCATGCTTTACGCTGAGAAATGGCGAGGGATTATTGCGAAACGATTTCAGAAGGTTGTTGTGGGCGATGATGGCAAGCCAGAAGTTATTGGTGAGGTTGGGGATAAGAACCAGAAGCTCGTTGATAGCGAATGGAATGAACTGACTGTCGCCGCCGTTGGTAACCGACAGATTCATCAGGTTAATGGCATTACAACAATGGACCTGACCGATAATCATCCGGAAGCAAAAAGGAAAGGAATCATCGCCCTCCAACTCCATAAGGGGCCACCGATGAAAGTTGAAGTTAAAGATATTCAGCTCAAGCGTTTGGATCGCAAAGAAGGGAAGGCGACTCTCAAATCATTAACAGCCGGTTCAGAGACTGGGCCAGAGACTGGGCCAGAGAATAGGGCAACGCCAGTGTCTCGTATCAAAGCCGCAAAAGGTTTCAAGGTGGAGTTGTTGTATTCTGTACCGGCAGAGAAGCAGGGGTCGTGGGTCAATCTCTGCACAGATAATAAAGGCCGGCTCTTGGTAAGTGATCAGTTTGGTGGGCTCTATCGGATGACGCCTCCAGAGCCAGGGCAGACGCTGAGTGTTGACGATGTGCAGCCAGTGCCGGCTGATATTCGAGCCGTCAACGGAATGGTCTGGGCACACGATGCGCTCTATGTCGGCGTGAATGATTACGAGAAAAAGATTTCATCTGGTCTCTATCGCCTTACGGACAGTGACGGCGATGACCAACTCGATAAGGTTGAGTGCCTAAGAGAAATGGACGCCCGTGGAGACCATGGAGTGCATGCTGTCGTACCGAGTCCTGACGGAAATTCTTTTTTCCTTATTACGGGAAATAGCACAGACCCAACAGATTTTGTTGAATCTTCGCAGGTGCCAAGGTTGTGGGGCGAAGACCATCTCCTTCCAAGTTTTCCTGATGGTCGAGGTCACAATGCTGGCAGACTAGCACCAGGTGGCATTATTTATCGGGTCGATCGAGACGGGAAAAATTTCCAGGTATATGCCAACGGGTTTCGCAACATCTTTGATGCAGCGTTTAATCATGATGGTGAACTCTTCACTTATGACGCAGATATGGAGTACGACTTCAATGCTCCTTGGTATCGTCCAACACGAATCAACCACGTGACAAGTGGTGCTGAAGTTGGCTGGAGAAATGGAGCAGGGAAGCGACCACCGTTTTATGCAGACAGTCTACCGGCGACTCTCGATATCGGGCCAGGATCGCCCACGGGTGTGACATTCGGGTATGGTGCAAAGTTTCCTGCGAAATATCAAAACGCTCTCTATGCTCTCGATTGGAGTTGGGGCAAGTTGTATGCGGTTCATTTGAAGCCCGCTGGGGCTTCTTATACGGCCACTAAAGAAGAGTTTGTCACGGGTGCACCACTGCCGATTACCGATGCCATCATCCATCCAGATGATGGCGCTATGTATTTCACAATCGGTGGAAGAAAAGTGCAGTCCGGGCTCTATCGCGTGACCTATGTTGGTGATGAATCTACATCGCCGGTAGTGCCAACGCGCACAGAAAATGTAGCGAGAACAACACGACATCAGCTGGAAGCGTTCCATGGAAAAAAAGATGTAGAGGCTGTAAGAGTGGCATGGCCATATCTTTCAGATTCGGATCGTTTTATTCGCTTTGCGGCACGTACGGCCATAGAGCATCAGCCGATGAAGGAATGGGCAGACAAAGCACTTGCTGAGAAAGACCCGAAAAAACAGGTGGAGGCTCTGTTAGCGCTGTCTCGTGTAGCCGGAGTATGTCCTCAGCATCGTGACGCCGACACTCCACCAGTCGATACGGAAATGCGGGAGAAGCTTCTTGATGCTTTGTGCAACATCAAGCTTGCTGACCTTGATGAATCAGGACAACTCACGTTTCAGCGCACATTGCAGATAGTACTCAACCGCTTTGGTCGGCCGGGTGACACGCAGGCCAATAAACTCATAGCGAAGCTCGACCCGCTCTTCCCTTCTGAATCAGTTGAGATGAACTGGTTGTTGTGTGAGACGCTTGCGTGGCTTGAGTCTCCAAATGTCGCAGAGAAAGCAATCGCATTGATTCAATCTGTTCCAACTCAAGAGGAGCAGATGCAATACGCGAGGTCTATTCGTTTGCTTCAAGCTGGCTGGACAAATGAACTGAAGGAAGACTATTTCGAATGGTTTTTGAAAGCTGCTAATTATCGTGGTGGAGCGAGTTTTGCAAAGTTTGTTGAATTCATTCGAGATGATGCTGTCGCATCACTTAGTGATTTGCAAAAAGAATCACTCGCAGAGATTCTTGCTAAGAAGCCAGAGAAGAAAACTGTGCTCGAGAATCTTGGTGAGGTCTTTGACGGTCGTGCCGTCAAAGAGTGGAAGCTTGATGAGCTTTCGCAGGCGGCTCAATCCGGTATGAAAGGTCGCGATTTCACGAATGGTCGCACGATGTTTGCAGCTGCTGGCTGCTACGCATGCCATCGTTTTCAGAACCAAGGTGGGATGACAGGCCCTGATCTTACGACCGCCGGTCGCCGGTACTCCATTCGGGACCTGTTGGATCAGGTTGTTCATCCGAGCCGAGTGATCAATGAACAGTTTTCATCAGTCACAATTCTTACTGATGATGGTCTCGTACATAACGGGGTTATCGTGAACCTTGGTTCAAAAAAAGACAAGAGTAGTCTGACCCTGAATACAGATCTCACTGATCCGAATAAGCGAGTGTCGATTAACAGAGATGCGATTGAGGAAATGTTTGTGTCAAAAACATCTGCGATGCCAACGGGTCTTTTTGGCCGTATGACCCAAGATGAGATTCTTGACCTCACCGCGTATTTGATTAGCGGCGGAGATTCAGGTCACGAATATTTCCAGAAGTAGAAAGCAAATTGATCTAGTGATATAAGGCAAATGTATCTTTAGAACGAATTGTTTAGACATGTAGTCAAAGATACATTTCACGGGCCGTATTCATAGATAGAATACGATTCTTCCTCATGTGTTGTTGTTTATTGGGTCAAAGCATTGTTGCTGAATTTGTATCACGACGCAGCCATCGAATTATAGGACAGGGAAGCAAGAGTGTTTCGGACACTGAATTTCGGTAGTCATGAAGCATGCGATGCAATCGTTTTAATGTCCTTCGATAGAAGATTGAGTTTTCCTTAAAGGCCGAGGTAATGCATTCAGCATCCTTGCACTCCAAGGCCGGTTTTTTTATCAATCAACATACTGCACGAAGAAATGTTTTCGTCAGTGCAGAGTAGGGTTGATAAAAGTCTTTCGAACAAATAACAGTACTCACTCGGGTCAGCATGTTGGTAGAGTTTCTGTTGAATGAACGTAATAGAGCTGACCAGCTATTCGAGAGGCGCTCCAAGACGGATATTTCGATATTCACCACCGACCACATTCGCCACCCACTCTGGATGTTCCAAATACCAACGAACCGTCTGGGTGATGCCTTCTTGGAAATTAAGGGTTGGATTCCACCCGATTTCATTTTGAAGTTTTTGGAAATTGATGGCGTAGCGGCGGTCGTGGCCGGGTCGGTCTACTACATATGTGATAAGCGAAGTAGATGGTGAGTGAGGCAATCCTGGCGATAGTGAATCCACTGTATGACAGATTGCATGAACAACATCTTTGTTATTCATCTCGCTATCACCACCGACGTTATACACCTCACCGAGTCGTCCATGCTTGAGTACCGCACGAATAGCTCGGCAGTGGTCGCCGACATAGAGCCAGTCACGCACTTGATTGCCGTCACCATATAAGGGCAGAGGTTTGCCATGCAGGCAGTTGAGCACCATCAAAGGGATGAGTTTTTCAGGAAATTGGAATGGTCCATAATTGTTTGAGCAATTTGTTGTGAGTGTCGGGAACCCATAGGTGTGATGGTAGGCTCGGACGAAATGGTCGCTTGACGCTTTTGAGGCAGAGTACGGTGAATTCGGTGCATATGAGGTGGTCTCGGTAAACTTGCCCTCAGCTCCGAGGGAGCCATAGACCTCGTCGGTAGACACGTGTAGGAAACGGAATAATTTTTTTTCTGATTTTGGTAGTGATTGCCAGTAGTTGCGAGATTCTTCCAATAGTCGAAAAGTGCCGAGGACATTCGTTTCAACGAAGGTAGCAGGCCCATCAATTGACCGGTCTACATGGCTCTCAGCCGCAAAATTTATCACAGCTTGCGGGCGGTGTTCCGTGAGAAGTTGTCGAATGCATTCGGTGTCACCGATGTCGCCCTGGACAAAATGATGATGGGGGTTTCCTGAAACGCTTTTGAGAGAATCAAGGTTGCCCGCATAGGTGAGTTTATCAAGGTTGATAACCGGAGCAGCCTCTTCAGAAATCCACTGGCGAATAAATTCACCACCAATGAAGCCCGCTCCACCGGTCACAAGTATTGGATTCATGCCACCCGTTCCATCCGTAAGAGATACGGTTTCATTGACTCAATATATTCGGCAATCCCAGTTCGCCAATGCGGCAATGAATATCCTGTCGATGCCACGAATTTATTTGTATTCAACAGGCTAAATCGTGGCCGAGGGGCTGCTGTTGGATATTCATCTGTTGTGATTCCCTGCGTCGTCATGTCAATTCCCGCGGTTTGAAATAACTCGTGTGCAAATTCGTACCATGTCGTCGAACCATTATTCACAACATGAAATAACCCATTCGACTTATTGTGTAGAAGATTCAGTATTCCGTCAGCAACATGCGGAATGAAGCTTGGAGTGCAGTGCTGATCATTTACGATTTTCACAAGCCGCTTGTCTGCTGCAAGACACAGCATTGTATCGGCAAAATTTCGGCCACGAACAGGGCCGTGATCATTCGCTGCGTAGAGTCCAGAGGTTCTAATAGTCAGGTGTTTTCTGGCCTGCGAGGCGGCTTCTTCACCTGCTAGTTTGCTGGCACCATACACATTCACCGGACCGGCAACATCATTCTCAGAGTAAGGAGTCACATGATTTTCTCTCACTCCATATACGTAGTCAGTGCTCACTTGCACGAGTGTTGCATTGAGTTCATTGCATGATGCAGCAAGTACACGGACGGCATCTGCATTCACAGCGACACAGGCTTCCGGCGATCCCTCTGCAGCATCAACATCCGTCCAAGCCGCACAGTTTACGACGACGTCGGGCCGGAAGTTTGCCAAGGTATTCCGTAGCTCACAGGGCCGGTTGAGATCGGCACTCTCTCTATGCAGCGGTACTGCGGCGGGCCCCAGTTTCTGGCAGATTTCTCGGCCAAGCTGACCTCTCGCACCGGTCACCACTATGCTGTTCGGTCTTAGGTTCATGGTTAGTGCGTACTTGCGCTCCTGCTTCTACTGCGATTTCTAGAAGATACTTCCCGTAATCACTTTTCATTCGGGCTCCAGTCTCTGCAATTTCAGAAGCTGTCAAGTATCCCAAAGACAGCGCTACTTCTTCAAGGCAAGCAATCTTGAAACCCTGTCGCTCCTGAATTGTCTGCACAAACGACGATGCCTGCAGAAGTGACTCAGGAGTGCCTGTATCAAGCCATGCAAAGCCGCGCCCTAGCTTTTCAACATGCAAGGCTTCTTGGTTCAAATACAAACGATTTAAGTCGGTGATCTCTAGCTCGCCTCGGGGGCTTGGTTCTAAACTGCGGGCTTTTTCAGTAACACTTGAATCATAAAAATATAAGCCTGGCACGGCAAACTTTGACTTTGAATTTTTCGGCTTCTCTTCGAGAGAAAGAGCCTTGCCATGAGAGTCAAAGTCCACGACACCAAAGCGATCGGGGTCATTGACAGGATATGCAAACACGGTTGCACCAGTTTCTCGCTGTGCTGCATTGTGTAAAACACCCTGAAAACCCTGCCCATAGAAGATGTTGTCTCCGAGGACAAGCGCTGTACGATCTTCTTGGATAAAATCAGCACCAATTATAAATGCTTGGGCAAGACCTTCTGGTCTTGGCTGCACGGCATACGAAAGTGAAATGCCAAACCGAGAACCGTCACCCATAAGCCTTTGGAAGTGAGGAAGATCATGTTCTGTTGAAATTAATAGAATATCCCGAATGCCAGCAAGCATAAGCGCTGAGATGGGGTAGTACACCATCGGCTTGTCATAAATTGGCAGCAATTGTTTAGAAATTGCTAGCGTCATTGGGTGGAGCCGTGTTCCAGATCCACCAGCCAGAACAATTCCCTTCACGGTACTCGACATAAAAACCTCTTCAGGCCACCTTGTTCTTGTCAGCGTCAACACGATATTGAGAATTCTCATCAAGCTCATGACGTATTTCGTCTACGGGCTCTTTCTTCTCCCAACCTGCGTAGAGCCTGTTTGGTCCATTAAAAACCCACCCGGGCTGTGGACCTATATTTTTGTATGCATGAACTACTCCAGGAGGAATAGAAACTGCACAGGGGTTCGACTCACCGTATGTTTCTTGCGTCTTCATGCCAAAAGTTGGTGAATCGGGCCTCGCATCCCAAAGTGTAAGCTCAAAATCACTTGGTCCTATAAAGGCAAAATAGTCAGTCTGGTCATGATGTTCATGAGGTCCTCTCACAATGCCTGGCAGGGTCTGGCTTATATACGCCATGACAGGGTGAATTGATTCGCTTAATTCGTCTTCGCGATAAAGCTCGATAAGCCATCCGCGATTGTCTCCAAATCGATCAAGCGGCTTCAGAACGACATCAGAAATCGTTGATACGGGAGTTTCTTGAGTCATTAGTCAATCTGGGAGATTTTTCTTAATGAAATGTCTAGTTGTGGAGACTCACGACTATTGCAAACTGTGCAAACAGGAGGTAGCCAGTCGGGGAGATTAGCAAGAATTCGGAATTAGCAGAACCCTAATGTCTTCCGCTAAAACGCATGTTTTCGCGGAAGCAGGTAGTCAGGAAACGCATTGACGACTTCCGTCTCCGCCGGCATTTTCGAAAGGGTGCTGCTGCAGTCTTTCTGTTTCCTTTGCCAAGGAGGTCGTCAACGAGGTGATATGAATCAATGCCTTGGCAACACGACGGCGGCACGTTGTCTATAAATTCCTTGATTTCATCTTCGGGCAATGTATTCGTGAAGTTGATGAAGCCATGAAATCCTAAAGAATGATGCCACGATGTTCGTTCGACAGAAACCTGCTCGGCCACCTCGAGAGGTGCTGTACCTTGTCCTGTTCTGTCATCAACACGGCGTTTGCAAAATGAGCGTGACTCATACATCGTTTCATCGCCCAGAGTGCAAGTTCGGGTGATCGAGTGTCGACGCAGAGGAGTGTCACTGCTGATAAATCGAACATTTTTCGAAACCTTGTTGCTTATGTGAATCCGTTCTTCAGTATTCTCTATGCTTCTATGGCATTTTTAATGCTTCAATAAATAGTGTGCACGAGCATGCTTCGTCAACGGTGTTCCGAGGTTTTGCTTGATCCGCATGCCGTATCTCATGTTTTTTCAGATTACTTGAGTACTTAACTTGATTTGTTGGCTTGGTTGTTTCGTTCGCACCACGCGGAGGCCGATCTTAAATGGTCGTTATTCGGCCTTTCAGCACGCGTCCTATGAGGAGATATTTGATTGTGTATGAAGCTTTGTTTAACCTTCAGCACACGCCACCGATGCTGTGGAACGTTTGTCCTCATACCAATCGCAGAGTGTCTTCATGATGTCGCGTTACCGTTTCCAGTTGGTCGGCTTCGTGGTGTTGATGAGTTTAGGCTTCAGTTGGCCGCTGGGTATAAGAGCAGCTACTGCTCACGCCAAGTCACCGAATATTGTGATGATTCTGGTCGATGACATGGGCTATGGTGACGCTCAGTGTTACAACTCGGAATCAAAAATTCCGACACCTGCAATCAACCAGCTGGCTTGTGATGGGATGCGTTTCACGGATGCTCATGCTGCTGGCCCACTTTGTCATATGTCTCGCTATGGCCTGCTGACCGGTCGTTATCCGTTCCGTACGGATGTGTCGCTCTGGCCAAACCAGCCATTAATCACATCGGATCAAACAACAATCGCGAGCCTTCTTGCTAGCAGCAACTACGAGACGGCAATGGTCGGCAAATGGCATCTTGGTTTTGAAGAAAATGGTTACGACCGCCCGTTGCCTGGTGGCCCGGTTGATCGTGGGTTTGATTCATTCTTTGGGATCCGTGCGTCGACTGATATCCCACCTTATTTTTATATTCGTGATAACCAGGCAGTATCACCACCGACTGACACAATTGAAGCTCGGAGCACCAAAGGGTGGAGTAATATTCAGGGTGAGTTCTGGAGGGCTGGTGGAATTGCACCGGGACTCGAGCTTAAAAATGTGCTTCCTCGGTTTACTGATGAAGCAATTCACGTTATCCAGCGTCACGAAAAGAAATCGTCTGACCAGCCGCTGTTTCTTTATCTGGCATACCCGGCACCTCATACCCCGTGGCTGCCAGCAAAGCAATTTCATGGCAAGAGTGGTGCAGGTATGTATGGTGAGTTCACCATGATGGTTGATCATATGATCGGTCGTGTACTCAGCGCTTTAGAAAAAGCCAACATGGCCGACGATACACTCGTTATCTTTTCTTCTGACAACGGCCCCGTCTGGTATGAGAAAGATGTTGCACGCTTTGGCCATGACAGCTCGGGTGGTCTGAGGGGGATGAAAGCTGACGCGTGGGAATGCGGGCATCGCATGCCACTGATCGTACGTTGGCCTGGCACGGTGCCCGCCGGGTCGGTGAACAAGCGTCTGGTTTGTTTTACTGATTTCCTGGCTACGTTTAGTGAACTTGTTGGAGTAGAACTCTCCGAAGCAGCCGGGCCAGACAGCATCAGTTTTTATAAAACACTGATGGGCCAATCCGAACCAGACCGCCCAACACTTGTCATGAAATGTGGTAACGGTGCCATGACTGCGAGGGAAGGTCCGTGGAAATTGATTACACAGTTGGGGTCAGGAGGGTTCTCAGAACCCAAGCGTGTCAAGCCAACGCCGGGTGGACCGGTTGGGCAGTTGTACAACCTTGATGACGATATCGGAGAAATCCACAATCTTTATGCTCAGAAGCCTGAAGTTGTAGCCAGGCTTTCAAGAGAGTTAAAGCGTATCGAACGCAGTGGTTCAAGCCGACTGGTACATCACGAAAAAGAAAAGTGATTGTCCTTGGCCAAGTTGTCAATTGGCTGACATGTCTGAACATTGATAGTGATGGCGGGCTCGAATAGTAATAGTGAATTCCAAGTGATTAGCTTCTTCAGCATCGCCCCATCGCTGGTTCAAAATTCCTGACAAGGTTGGGAGAACCCTGAAGAGGCATGCTTCTCGAGTTAGGATCTCTGTGGGTACTATTCAGGCCATGTCGCTCATGAAGAGTGTCTTAGCGAGTTTTTATTGCACCACAGGAACGGTATTCGTTGGATTGGCAAAGCCGCCAGGTAACTCCATAAGGCTGATTTTCCGAAAGTGAATCTCGGCTCCTTCCGACTCCAGGCAGATGTAGCCTTTGCGGAAACTCGCGTTACGAATGCTGTTGACGAATCTGCCATTCACCGAGAGTTTTACAGTGCCATCCACCGCAACGA
>PKCL01000463.1 GCA_002862165.1 Planctomycetaceae bacterium | reverse complement strand
CTTCTCTCGCGCAAGGTAGATGGTTTATTGGTAGTGGGTGGGAGAATAGACGCGATAACACTTGTAAAATACAGCAATCAGGTGCCGCTTATTGTTGTAGCGCGAGATATTCATGGTCTCGAAAGGCAGTGTATCTCCGTCGACAATAAGCAGATTGGTTATTTGTCAACAAAATATCTTCTTGAGGAGCGGCATTCACGGATTGTGTTTATACACGGAAAAGAGAATCATCCGGATGCTCAAGATCGTTTCACTGGCTACCTGCAGGCGCTAAGAGAGGCTGGAGTCAGTCACGCTGAAGAACTTGTTTATCACGGAGACTTCAGTGGAAATGCTGGACAAAAAGCTGTGAATCATCTTCTTGACCAGGGCATTTGTTTTAGTGCGATCGTCGCAGCAAATGATATGGTTGCGTTTGGTGCGAGATTAGCATTATATCGACGTGGGATTCGTGTCCCGGAAGATATTTCAATCATTGGGTGTGATGATCAAGAAGAGGCGGCCTTGATGCCGCCTCCTCTCACGACCGTTCGGCAACCCTCTCATGAAATGGGTGTTGCAGCAGCCAAAGCACTGCTTTCTTTGATAACCAAGAAAGAATGTGAGTTGCCCGCCTTAGAGCCGGCACTGCAAATTCGAGAAAGTGTGAATCGATTCACTGATTCATGACTCAATGATGCACGGCTCGTTGGACTGTCTTTGAGTGAATCATTCTTTTAAATCGAACAGTCTTTTAAGTGCCTCTAAAAGACCATGAGGTGGACCAGCTTTACTTTCGCTTCGCAGAGAAACCATTGGAGGGTGGAGCATTTTCGCCGCGTATCTTTCGAATGCTTGCCGAATTTCTTGTTGACTATTTTCGTCAAGCTCTGGGAGTTTATGAAAGAGTCGATCAAGTTCGACTTCACCGGTTTCATTCCAGCCAGCACGGAGCTGTTCAATGACCGGTACCGTTGAGCGGTGATGAAGTTCACCCATGAAGCGACGTGTTTCTTCTTCAACGATTGTCAGTGCAGCAGGTAATTCTTTTTGTCGTTTACGTCGATTTGAATCACATGCTTGGCTAAGATCATCAATTGAGTAGAGCCACACTCCTGGCCTGCCACCGATCTGTGAGTCGAAGTCACGGGGAACTGCAAGATCCAGAATAACGAGGGGACGTCCCCGTCGTTGACTTTCGACTTCTTGATAGAGACTGAGGGATACAACAGGCTCTGTAGCGCCGGTTGTACTGACAATAAGATCAGCCTCAACAATCTCCTGAGATAAATTTTCGTAATCTCCAATGTGTGCATCGAGTCGTTCTGCCAATTTTTGGGCTCGCTCAATCGAGCGATTCACTATTCGAATATTCCGCGCACCGGCGTCACTCAGATAACGAAGCGTCTCAGCGGCCATCTTTCCTGCTCCAATGAGAAGCACGCGTTTGTCATCAAACCTTTCGAAAACGCCACTTGCAAAATCAGCAACCGCAATGCTTGGGATTGAGAGGCGTTCCCGTCCAACTGCCGTTTCGTTGGTCACACGTTTTGCTGCTCTTAAAGCGGCCTGAAAAAGTTCACCTGTGAGAGGTCCAGTTGTGCCACTTTGTTGAGCCAATTGCCATGCTTGTTTTACTTGCGCAACGATTTGAGGCTCACCGAGTACCATACTGTCAAGTCCGGCGGCAACAGAAAAAAGATGCTGCACAGCAGCCGTCCCCTGCTCACCACCGAGTGCTCGGCCAACATGTGTAGGATCAACACCTCTACACTCCGCGAGAAATATCGCTAATTCATCCGGTGGAGGTGGTCCGCGTCGTTCCCCATCAGCGGCATAGAGTTCAATCCTGTTGCATGTCGATAAAAGAACAGCTTCACTACCTGGAAACTGCTTTTGGAAGCGAGCGAGAGCCTGAGTTGCTTGCTCTGATGAGAAAGCAAGTTTTTCACGTAATTCAATCGGTACAGTCCGGTGATTTCCACCGGTAAAAGTGAGGCTCATGAAGCGTCCTCGACAAACCCGGCTGAAAGAGGAGCACTCTTTTGTTGTGTTGGGGAAAGGCCGTGCTGTGTGTTCCCAAGTACACCCCATGCAATTGAAAGCGTAAGCATCGCGAGACTAACGAGTGACAAAACGGCAGTGATTCTCCGACCAACTGCGTGCTGCCGCATCGTTCGTGATGTAGCGGCTACGATAATAAGCCACGCGACTAGTGCACCCATTCGAAGAACCACAGGGTCAGTCCAAGGCACACTCCCTATCAAACCACGTTGCTGATTTACAATATTCAATATGATTCCAGATAAAAAGCCAAAGCTTCCAGATATGGCAGCTAACACTGTCATTCGTGATGACCAAATCGAAAGTTTTTCTAAGCTTGGCATCCGAAATCCTTGAATTGGCGCCTGTTTCCGAGCAAGCCGCCCAGCTTGTATGAGCCACATCCCACCAGCCAAACCACCAAGGACGACAGCGACACTCATAACAAGATTGAAGCTCCCGTGAATAACGCCCCAAATCTGTGTTGCAGGACTTTGTGGAAATGGTTCGCGGCTTGAAAGTTCAGCAGCTCCGATGAGAGCTAATACAACAGGGAGGACAAAAAGACCAACTGGTGTTCTTGGATTCGAGAGTGTCATCCATAGAGAGCCCGCCGCTAACAGCCAAGCTGCTAGCAGGTACCAGTCAAATGCACTTGATAACGGAATGGAAGGTAGTGTTGTTGAACGCCAGATAAGATAAAGGCTGTGAGCGAAAAGTCCTGCAGTCACAAAACCAATCATTGTGATGCCACGCACTCCAGATCTAAACCAAAGGCGGCTTGCTTCAAATAGAAGAGCAACACCATAGCTGGCGGCGAAACAGACAACGGAAATTCGTGAGATGAAATCAGCCATTGAAACTCAATTAAATCCAGTACCCACAACGTGTATTACTATTCTAGAAAGAGCATGCCGTCAGGATGGAATTGAAGTAGTGTCAGATTGAATACCAATAGACTGAACTGCTCAATTTTCTAATGAATTAGACTATTTACCTATTTTCCAGAAAGAATTTTCTTATTGTACCCAAGAATACGTTACTTTTGAGTCAATGAATCTTCCTTTCAGTCACTATACTTAGCCTTATGACCTTTGATAACAAAGCCTCAGAAAAACAAAGGCAATCCACAGGCGGCGTCGAGGACTCCCTTTTTATGAGGGCTTGTCGTCGTGAAGCGGTCGCTCGCCCACCGGTTTGGCTGATGAGGCAGGCGGGTCGTTATCTGCCCGAATATCAGGCAATTCGTAATAAAGTTACATTCTTGGAACTTTGTAAAAATCCAATACTTTCGGCTGAAGTGATGTTGGCGACAGTTGATCGGCTAGGTGTCGATGCTGCAATTATATTTAGTGACTTGTTGCCAATTTTACAGCCAATGGGACTCGATTTGGAATTTGCTGCAGGGGAAGGTCCCGTCATCCATAATCCACTTCGTAGCCGGACAGATCTTGAGCGGTTCCATGAACTTGTTGATGTCGACCCACTCAGTTTTGTTTTTGAAACAGTGCGAGCTACGCGTTCTGGCCTTCAAGAAGAACTGCCCGTCATTGGTTTTGCAGGAGCTCCTTTCACATTGGCTGGATACGCTATTGAAGGTGGAACAAGTCGGAACTGGTTGCATACAAAACGATTTATGTTGACTGACCCTGATGCGTGGCATGAACTCATGGGTAGACTTGCCAGAACCATCAGTAGGTATCTTCATGCTCAATTTGACGCTGGGGCTAATGCCGTACAGGTTTTTGATAGCTGGGTAGGCTGCCTCTCACCAAACCAATACCGTGAATACGTCTTGCCTCATAGCCGAACGGTTTTGGAATCAGTTATTGACCGCGGACCAATAATTCATTTTGCTGCTGGCAATCCAGCGCTTCTGCCACTTGCGGCAGAAGCTGGTGGAACAGTTATGGGCATTGATTGGCGCATCGAATTAAATGAAGCTTGGCAGCAAGTGGGCTTTCATCGAGGCGTGCAAGGTAACCTTGATCCAGCGGTACTGCACGCGACCCCTGAGGTTGTCCGACGTCGTACAGAAGATATTCTGAAAAGTGTCGCAGGACGCCCCGGACACATTATGAATCTTGGTCATGGCATACTGCCAGAGACTCCGGTTGAGAATGTTCTTGAATTTATTGCGACCGTACAACAAAAGTAATAAATGTGGGCAATAATTATCAAGACAATAGAAGAATTCTTTGAATATTTTCTGCCTGTGTTTTTGAGTGAATTGGGGTACAACTAAGGATTGGTTTGCGCGGCACTGTACGGTCTCGCTGTCACCAATTTTATTTATCCATTCGCTCAAGACTGATATATATTATGACCACTCTGGAACAACGTCTGTTTCATCTTTTTAATCCACGCGATCGCAAGCGAGCACGCGGCCTTACCCCAGAAAAAGTAATCTGTCCCCGTGTTGGTCAGGTACAGGCAACACTTTCAAGTGATGATGGGACAAGCCATGAAGTTTTACTTGAACTTTCGGCAAATCGACGTGGTGGTATGATCCTCGAAAGTCGTTGCACAAGTCCTGATGGGCGAGCTGGTAAACCATGTGCACTCGTTGCAGCTGTTCTACTCGAAGTAGATCGACGTGGTTTGCTTAGTGGTATTGCAGAGCAAACACCAGTGACGCTCGATGTTGTTGCTGATGACATGGAACATTCTGAAGAATTTGAATCAGAAGAAAATGTATTGGGGGTAGGCCAAGCGAATGACACTGATCATCTAGGTTCAACACAAGACGGCAGCCAGCCGCAGCAGAGCCCAATCAGTGAGAATAAACCGAGTCAAAAAAAGGTACGACAGCCAGCATGGTCGACCGAACTTGAAAATCGTCGGCGGTTGGTCGAGCCAGCATTACGAACAAGCAATGTTGTCTTAGGTGGGTTACGAAAAAGTACTGGTACGCTCATGTTCTTACTTGATGCGGCATCGGCAGACAGTCGATTTGTTGCATTGCAGCCATGCCGTATGCCGATTGATGAATCGGGTAATCCGAATGGTCAGCCAAAGCCCATCATTATTGGACCTCAATCGATTTCATTCGGGCATTTTGATGCCGATGAAAGGCGAGTTTTGGCAAATCTCGCTGGCACAACGTCTGGCGAGACACACCATGGGGGCCAAACTCTTGAGGAGCGGACCATGAGTCGGTTTCTCCTGAGCCGACAATCTGCATCACAGGATCTTGCAATGCTTTGTGCAGAAGGGAGATTGGTTTTCCAGCCAGAACCTCGTCGGTCACCAGAAACAGTCGTACCTTTAGTGTGGGATGCCGGTCGACCATGGGAATTCGCTTTAATGGTTGAACCTGGTGACGATACAGGTCTGGAAGCGTGTCTAGAAAACGACCTTATTTCCAAGAGTGAGAAGCGAATCTGCCCGAAGAAGGCGAGTCTCCACGGTCTTCTTGTGCGAGGGAGCGAGCGACAGTCCCTTCAAACCCCAAGGTTGATTTTGCGAGCAGGATTTATTGTTCTCGGTGATTGCTTGTGCCGTCTTGTTATTGATGCCACTGCTGAAGAACATCAGACTGAATACTCGGAAAGTGATGAACCGGCAGCCATTCGGGGTTGGATGGAGCAATTTGATCGGCGAGGTCCAATTGAGCTTTCAGGGTCCCAAATTGATGGACTTATTGAGCAGCTTGCCTCATTGGCAGATTTACCAAAATTAGAACTGCCGGGATGGACAGGGTGGCAGGTAGAGTCAGGAAAGCCCCAGCCCAAATTAGTTTTGGATGATTCACCAAATGTGAAAGAAGACCAACAAGACGAGTTTATCGATCCTGAAGCATCACTCGGTAGGCCGAAACGGAAGTCTCGTAGAAGCAAGCCCAAGGTTCAATTGGGTGGTAAGATTTGGTTTGACTATGGTGGGATTCAGATAGCAGCGGATGATCCTGCAGGTGGCGCGGCAGATGCGGCGCGACGGCGACTTGTGAGGAGAAATAGAATAGCAGAGCGGACAGCGCTTACTGCACTTCCGCGATTTGGATTTTCTCCAGTCCGTACCGGACAGGCAGGTGTTCTTGAAGAA
Organism: Planctomycetaceae bacterium; assembly: GCA_002862165.1. Lineage (GTDB taxonomy): Bacteria > Planctomycetota > Planctomycetia > Pirellulales > UBA1268 > UBA1268. Next base: position 5,668 of record PKCL01000463.1, on the reverse strand, counting down.
AATGATATTCCCACACATCACGTTGAGGTCCCTCGTTCACGACTCGACGCTTCGGTATCTCAGCTAGCGAGTGTTGGGTGGGCAGTTGAGGTGTCTGGTCGACGATATCGGCCAGCTGGTAATGTTGCCTGGAATGTGAATAGCGGTATTGATTGGTTTGAACTTTCTGGATCAATTGACTTTGGTGGTGTAACTGCAGATATGCCCGAACTTCTCTCAGCTCTTGCAAGGGGTGATCGAGCAGTTGATCTCGAGGACGGTTCTCGCGGAATTTTGCCTGCCGACTTTGCGACGCAGCTAGAGCCGTTACTGGCGCTTGCTCAGCAAAAAGACGGGCGTCTTCGATATGGTCGCATGCAGGCAGCCTTACTCGATGCACTTATAGCTGGAATGCCTCAATCGCAGGTCGATGATGCATTCTCAGTAATCCGTGATGAATTGGCTGCAGGTGGCAGACCGGAGCCAGAAAATGAACCAGATGGGTTCCAGGGCAGTCTGCGTCACTATCAAAAAGAAGGCTTAGGATGGCTTAGCTTCCTAGAGCGACTTGGTCTTGGAGGTTGCCTTGCTGATGATATGGGCCTTGGCAAGACAATTCAGGTATTGGCGCTCCTTGTAAGAAGGCGACGTGTGGTCCAAGAATCTGGGATAGCCATGCGACCTTCACTCGTGATTGTGCCAAAAAGTCTCATATTCAATTGGATGGAAGAAGCAAAACGATTTGCACCAGAGTTGCGACTGCTTAACTATACAGGACAAGAGCGAACTGATTCAACAGAGTCACTTAGTCAATTTGATCTTGTTCTTACAACGTACGGAACACTTCGTCGTGACATAATTCAGCATCGAAAAATTGATTTTGACTATGTCATTCTTGATGAGGCTCAATCAATAAAGAATGCAACAAGTCAGGCTGCAAAAGCGTGTCGCTTATTGGGTGCGAGGCAGCGACTGGCTCTGACGGGTACGCCAGTTGAAAATCATATCGGTGAGTTGTGGAGTATTTTCGAATTTTTAAATCCGGGGCAACTCGGAACAGCTGGTCGCTTAAAGAAGTTTCTTGCCGGTGGTCGAGGTAATGGTTCAGAGCTTGTCGCTAGGGCCGTGCGACCCTACCTCCTTCGAAGAACAAAATCAGAGGTGCTTTCTGACCTGCCTCAGAAAACAGAGCAAACGTTGTTCTGTGAGTTGGGCGATCAACAAAGAAAAGCATACGATGATCTCCGCCAACATTATCGTAATGAACTGACGACTCGTATCGGCCAGCAGGGCATTGGGCGTAGTCGAATTGCAGTTTTGGAGGCTCTATTACGACTTCGTCAAGCAGCCTGTCACCCAGGCTTGATCGATGCAGCTCGAATCGATGATCCATCGACTAAATTAGATACGTTGTTAGAGCAACTTGATGAGGTACTTGACGAGGGACACAAGGTCCTTGTGTTTAGCCAGTTCACAAGTTTTCTCGCAATTCTGCGGCGAAAGCTAGATGCGAAAGGCCGGACGTATGAATATCTTGATGGGAAGACGACTGATAGACAAAGCCGTGTTGAGAGGTTCCAAGAAGATCCAGAATGTCGGCTGTTTCTTGTAAGCCTTAAGGCAGGAGGGCAAGGTTTGAATCTGACTGCAGCTGATTACGTCTATATTTTGGATCCTTGGTGGAATCCAGCAGTTGAGGCTCAGGCTATTGACCGTGCGCATCGAATTGGTCAGACGCGGCCTGTTTTTGCCTATCGACTTATTGCTCAGAATACGGTGGAAGAAAAGATACTGGCACTTCAGGATCAAAAACGTGAACTTGCAGCGTCGATTATCAGTGCCGATACCGGTATTCTCTCAGGCCTCACAACGGAAGATGTCGAGATGCTTCTTTCGTAAAATATTTTGAAAAAATCTCGAATCTCATAGAATCTTGATCTATATGCCACACTATTGATTGTGCTGGTGTTGTCATAACTGAAAAGATGAAACAAGTAATACCTCTCTGCAAGGCATTTCTGGATTTGGAATCAAGAGATGCTAATTGCCGGTCATTAAAAAGATAGATTGATAAAATAGTAAAAATACCTTTTGTGTCCCTGTGTATTTAAATATGTCAATCAATGAATCAACCACGCACCATAAAATTCTCGTTGTAGATGATGAGGAAGATCTTCTTGAGTTAGTGCGATACACACTTGCCAAAGAAGGGCACTCCATCACGTGTGTCGACACAGGTGAGAAAGCTGTTGATTCAGTACAACGTAAACTGCCAGATCTGATTGTTCTTGACCTGATGCTTCCGGGTATTGACGGTCTTGAAGTATGTCGCCGTTTGAAGAGAGATTCAAGAACACGAGACGTACCAATCATAATGCTCACGGCAAAAAGTGAAGAACGAGATGTCATTACGGGTCTTGATGGAGGCGCGGATGATTACATAACAAAGCCTTTTAGTCCGCGAGTGCTTCTCGCGCGAGTAAAGTCACTTCTGCGCCGGAAGGACGTCGAGATTCGTAGTCAGCAGGAAACAACAATTCAAGTCAGAGACTTAATCATTCATCCTGGCCGGCATGAGGTTACGTTGCAGGGCAATCAACTTAAGTTGACCTATACTGAGTTCGCTCTTCTTCAATTCCTCACGAAAAGACCAGGATGGGCCTACACACGAAGCCAAATTGTCGACGCAGTAAAAGGTGAGGATTATCCAGTTACGGAACGGTCAGTCGATGTTCAAGTAGCGGGTTTGCGGAAGAAACTTGGTGTATTCGGTAGTAATATTGAGACTGTCCGGGGCGTAGGATATCGGTTCCGGGCATAAATTCTTGAACCCTTTTTTTAATGCTATGGCCAAACCTCGGCTCGCAAGACATTTTTTCGTAGCATACGCGGCAGCATTGGGCACCGTCTTGGTTGGATGTTATTGGTTGTCGACTATACGCATGGCTTCGGTTGTAGAGGAGGCCGAGTTTGAGCGAATGACAGCAACTGCCGTCGGATTGGCAGATATTATTGAAGACGTTGCCGACTTTTCTGGACAGGATTCATATATTCAATTTATCCCCAAAGAAATCACTCGAAGAGGATATAAATTTGAGATCATTGACTTTCAAGGGAATCGAATAGATACAAAGTTCTCTACGAAGCCAGCGAAGGATAAGGCCTCAGATAGCGTGCCGGGTTTGATACAGCTTCTTCGTGAGACAAGATCTGGGAGAATCGCAAAGACAAGTAGCTTTAATATTGATAGTAATAGTCGTCTTTTCGTGGTGGCGGTCCCGTTCTCTCCTCAGAATATTCCTGTAGGAGCTCTTTGTATCTCAGCTGAATCACAAGAAATGGATCGGATACTGTCAGATTCACTCAAGCAACTTTTAATTGGCTATTTCGTACTTGGTTTTTTTGCGTTGATCACAGGATGGTTTATTGTTCTTTGGGTTGCAAAACCAGTCCATGAGCTTGCTCATGCGGTTCAGCGTATTGCAAGCGGTGATGGAACAGAGCGAATATTAAAGCCGGAGGTAGCAGAACTAGCTGCCATTGCTGAAGCAACGAGTAGATTGAAAGAAAAACTTGTAGAGCGGGGTTTAACTCTTGGGCGACGAGATACTGAACAAGAGGCAGTACTAGACAGCATGATGGAAGGCGTGCTCGCAGTTGATGTTCGGCAGAGAATTGTTGGTCTCAATCAAGCAGCAGCGAGGCTATTGAATATTGATATTGAGGTTGCTCTTCGGCAACCTCTTCAGAGTGTGGTGCGAAATCCAGCAATCCGTCACTTTGTCTTACGAGCAATTGATTGTCGTGAGCCAATTGAGGATGACTTTGACATACCGGGTCCTCCAAAAAGAACAATGCGGGCTCATGGAACAGCACTTCGAGACCCTTCCGGAGAGGGTGGAGCTGTAATTGTTTTGAATGATGTAACTGAATTAGAGCGTTTAGAAATTGTTCGGCAAGATTTTGTGGCCAATGTATCGCATGAATTAAAGACACCCATTGCAACAATAAAAGGCTTTGTTGAGACACTTCTCGACGGAGCAATGAATGAGCCGGAGGACAATCTACGATTTTTATCTATCGTCGCAAAGCAGGCCGACCGACTTGAAGCAATCATTGAAGATTTGCTGGCTTTATCACGCATTGAACAAAGTGAAGATTCCGGAGCACTTCCTCTAGAGCCGACACGAATAGCCGATCTTTTGGCAACGGCTTGCTCAGACTGTATGCCTCGAGCAGCAGAGCAGGGAATTGAGATGAATATCGATTGCGAGACGAATCTGATTGCTGAAGTCAATGCGCCTCTTATGGAGCAAGCGGTTGTCAACTTAATTGAAAATGCAGTGAAGTACAGCGGCACCCACCAACCAATTTTGATTTCCGCTAGTCTAAAAAGAATTTCTTCTGGGAACAAAGAAGAACTTACAATTAGCGTTGCTGATCGTGGTTGCGGCATCCATCCCGAGCACTTGCCGCGACTTTTTGAACGGTTTTACCGTGTTGATAAAGGTCGAAGTAGGCAAGCCGGTGGTACCGGCCTTGGCTTGTCAATTGTGAAGCACATTGTGCAAGCTCATGGAGGAACTATTTCAGTCGAGAGTCAATTGGATGAGGGAAGTTTGTTTTGCCTCCGAATTCCACGTGTTTGATATCTTTATCGCCCTACTTTTTATAACGGGAAGATCATCGGTCAGACACGTTGGTTGTAGTAGATGATGAGTCCGCTAACTTTTGATTGAATTGAAGTATTTTTTCCCAGGCACTTTCTGGTGTGTCTGCATATTGGAAAAGATCAAGGTGTTCGTGAGAGATGACGCCAGAGTCAGCGAGGAAGTTAAAGTCGATAACTTTGGACCAGTAATCATGCCCGAATAAAATTATTGGGATAGGCTGCATCCTGTGCGTTTGTCTCAGCGTGAGGGTTTGAAACATCTCATCAAGTGTTCCGAATCCACCTGGGAAGAGCACAGCACCTACGGATCGAAGGATAAAATGAAATTTCCGTAAGGCAAAATATTTAAATTGAAAGCAAAGTTCCGGTGTTATGAATGGATTTGGTTGTTGTTCTCCCGGCAACTTGATGTTCAACCCAATAGATTTGCATCCAACGTCAAAAGCACCCCGGTTTGCGGCCTCCATAATACCAGGGCCTCCTCCGGTGACAACGACATATGATCGCTTTTTATCACATTGATTGTCGATGGAAACAAGTCGAGCAAACTGCCTTGCATCATCGTAAAAATGAGATAATTCGACTAATCTTTCATTGCGTTGAACCTCACGGATAAGCTTTGGGTCTTCAACATCTATCGCTTGATTACGACGAGCTTCAGAGAGTCGTCGTTCGGATGCATTTCTTTCGATAATTTGGGTGCCTCCGAACACAATGACGGTTGACTCAATGTTATCTTCTTGAAAAGCAATTTCTGGTTTACCAAGTTCCAGTAACATTCGGACGCCACGCATCTCAGTCCGTTCAAGTAGTGCACGATCGTCTTGCGCTAGACTGTAGCTAGGTGCACGAAGGATTGCCTCCATATTTTCAGCGACGAGTGCAATATCATCTCCCAGTATAGTGTTCGGAAGGTTGTCACACATGTTTCCGTGAGTCTCACTCCAAGGAGTATTCTCATTAGGTGTATCGTGAATAACAGTTTCTTTCTTTTTTTTACTCATATTTTTTCTGGTG
>PKCL01000208.1 GCA_002862165.1 Planctomycetaceae bacterium | reverse complement strand
GCACGAAGGTAAACTTCTTGTCGTACGTCGTCAGCCTGGTGAATGGTGGGAGGGTCTTTGGGATTTCCCGCGTACTATTCCAGAGAACATGGCAGCACGTGGTCCACAGCGTCATCAGGGTGTCATATCCTATAGCGTTACGCACCATAAGATCACCTGTCAGGTGTTATCAAAAATGATTTCACAACGACCGGCGGTTCGCCGACATAAGCGATGGCTCCTGCCACGAGAAATTCAAAAATTGCCAATGACTTCACCGGGTCGTCGGATTGCTCGTTTGGCAGAGAAGGTACTTTTCTGAAAGAGGGTTCAAATCCGTGCCCCTTCTGCTTATTCTATATTCACGTTATTCAACCGTCACGCTTTTGGCGAGATTTCGAGGCTTGTCCACATCGCATCCCCTTAATAAAGCGATGTGATAGGCAAGGAGCTGAAGAGGAATTGAAGCAACAATAGGGTTTAAGAAATCAGGGCACTCGGGTAGTTCAATTATTTCATCGGCGAGATTGTGGACACGATCATCACCCTGGCTAACGACGGCAATAATTTGTCCTTTACGCGCTTTGATTTCTTCAAGGTTGAGAAGAACTTTCTCATAGACGGCATCTTTGGGAATAAGGAAAACGCTGGGTGTGAGTGGATCGACGAGTGCGATGGGACCATGCTTCATTTCGGCCGCTGGGTACCCCTCTGCGTGAATATAGCTAATTTCTTTCAGCTTAAGCGCCCCTTCGAGTGCAAGTGGAAAATTGTATTGGCGACCAAGATAAAGAAATGTGTTGGCATTTCGGTATCGTTCAGCGATTCCACGAACAGTCGATTCAGTTTGTAATACTTTGCTGATAAGCGATGGGAGCTGTTCAAGTGCATCGATGAAGGCTACGCCCTGTTCGAAACTCATATGCCGCAAGCGGCCGAAGTAGAGCGCAAGCATCGCGAGAACAGCACATTGGCTGGTGAAAGCTTTCGTGCTTGCCACACCTATTTCAGGTCCGGCATGTAAATAAATACCACCATCAGCCTCCGTCGCGATCGTGCTTCCTATGGCATTACAAATTGCAAGAGTTGAGTGTCCTTTTCGTTTCATCTCTCGCAGTGCAGCCAATGTATCTGCTGTTTCACCAGATTGTGTTATCGCGAAAAGTAATGTTCCTTTATCGAGTGGTGGATTTCGATATCGCAGTTCACTCGCATATTCAACCTCAACAGGAAGCTGTGCAAACTCTTCAATCAGGTATTCACCAACAAGTGCCGCATGCCAACTCGTGCCACAGCCAGTGAGTACGATTCGGTTTATGTTCTGCAATTGAGATGGAGTGAGGTTCAGGCCACCAAACACTGATGTCGCGTTATCTCGATCAATCCGACCTCTCATTGCTGCTGCAACGGTCTCTGATTGTTCATGGATTTCCTTGAGCATAAAATGAGCATAATCACCCATGCCCACATCGTTGGCTTCGAGTGAGAATGGTTGTACAGTAGGCTCAATCCTGCCGGCATCACGATGAATAACTCGAAGCTGCTGCCGTTTTATGACAGCAACTTCATGATCGGCAAGGTAGACGATTCTGTCAGTATGACCTGCTAACGGGCTTGCATCACTTGCGATGAAAAATTCATCATTACCGACGCCTATGACAAGCGGGCTGCCAAACCTCGCAGCGACTAATAAGTCGGGCTGATCTTGAAAGAGTACTAAAAGTCCATAGGTGCCCCGTAGTTGACTGAGAGCCTCACGTACCGCTACGACGAACGGGGAGTCTGTAATATCATCAGTAATTCGTGGCCCATTTGAAAGAATGTGTTTGAGGCAACTATCAATGAGGTGTGCGATGACTTCTGAATCAGTCTCGGATTGAAATACATATCCTTCGACTTCGAGTCGCGCCTTAATGCTGTGGTAGTTTTCAACGACACCATTGTGAACAACTGCGACAGAATGTCCTTGTCCGTTCGCACATCCACCACCAAGATGTGGATGCGCGTTTCTATCGGTTGGAGGGCCGTGAGTTGCCCATCGTGTATGGCCAATACCGATAGAACTGTCCGGAAGATCATCTGCTACAAGTGACTCTAAGTTGGCAAGTCTGCCTGCAGCTTTTTGTACAGAAAGATTTCCTTCGTGGTCTATTACGGAAACTCCTGAAGAATCATAGCCGCGATATTCGAGTCGTTGTAAGCCCTCGAGGATACGTTCACAGGCTCTACGGAAACCAATGTAACCAACAATGCCACACATAAACGACTCCTGTAAAAAGATAGGTTCGCGGGACCATACGGGGCAGCCGTCTCAGAAAGAAAGACATCTTTTCAATTTTTAAAAATCAGCGTATGTCTACCCAAGAAATTCGAACATAGTAATTTGCGTATTGTGGCTAAGATGCCACGTCAGGTAGCTCGTCTACAGTCGTACCAATTCATCTCAGAGCACTAGCAAAATGAAGTTGTCCGCGATCATCACCATCCCAGCACGGCTGGCAAGCCAGCGACTCCCGAACAAAATGCTTTTACGGGATACCGGATGTTCTCTCATCGAACACACGTGGAAAAACGCATCAAAGGCATTAAAAGTCACCGACCTTTTTGTGATTACGGATAGCAAGGAAATTCAGCAAGAAGTGGAGAGCTTTGGTGGGAAGGCTCTCATGACATCTCCTGATGCAACGAGTGGCACAGCACGAATAGTTGAGGCATTACCACATCTGCCTGATGCTGATATTGTTGTCAATCTGCAGGGGGATGAACCTGAGTTAATGCCGTCAGCTATTGATTCTGCAATAGAAGTTCTCGAACAAATGCCTGAGGCAAATGTGGCAACGCTTGTTACACCACTTCGAGAAAAAGTAGCTCTCCATGACCCATCTGTTGTGAAAGCAGAATTAACTCCGTGGCGCCGTGATATTTTTCAGCAAGAGTTGTACCCACGGCCAGATGTTTGGCGAGCGATTACGTTCAGTCGGGCACCTGTGCCATCAGTGAGGGACTGGGACGACAGCCTACTTGACAGCAACCCGCCCTTATTTTGGCAGCATGTTGGCGTGTACGCATACAGAAGATCTGTTCTTGAAAAGTGGGATAGCCTTCCAGAGTCACCACTTGCTGAAATCGAAAGTCTTGAGCAATTACGGCTTGTTGAGGCAGGCATCTCAATCGCTGCGGTCAGGGTGGATCAAACGGCTCAGGGTATAGATACTGCTGCAGACTATGCGGTGTTTGTTGATCGATTTCTTAATCAGCAGGCAGGCCGTTAGTCAAAGGGTCTTCGCGGTTTCTGTTGGCTAGTTCCTGATGCTTTGGCTTGACTACTTTTTTTGTCTAGGGCTTTCTTTTCTAAAGAAGCATCTGGTGTCTCGTTCATTTGGAGTTCTGCTTCTGGCATACTTTGTTTTTCTCGCCAGGGTTTCTTTTCTTTATAGCTGCTTAATTCTTTTTGGAGTTGCTCGTCGATGTCACCGTTTCCGCTATCGGCGTCGAGTGCTTTGTGGCTGTACTCGCAAGCTTTTTCAAAATCTCCATTTTCAGCGTACCCGGCTGCTAGTGTGCTGATTATGTGTGCGGCTTTCCATTCCGTTTCTTCGCAAGCCTTGGTTGCGAGTTTAATTGCTTTTTCTCCATTACGCAGGTTGTTTTCAGGGGATGTAGCAAAAATCCATGCGAGGTTATTGAGTACTCCCGAGTCAGTTGGTTGAATTTTTAAAGCTGACCGAAGGTCTTTAGCAGCTTTTTTATGCTCGCCGATTGAAATGAGAGCATCACTTCGGCCTCTCAAACTTAAAAAAAGTTTTTTATTCAGATCGAGTGACTTTCCAAACCATTTTATGGCGGCTCGAGGTTGTTTTGCTGCAAGGTGCAACATCCCTAATTGACCCATGACAAGAGGATCGGGAGGATCTTGCTTGGCAATACTTGTAAAGTCACGAATAGCAGATGGGTAGTCCCCGGAATCCGCAGCTATTAGCCCACGAAGTTCGAGTGCTGCTGGATTTCCAGGCTGATCTTTAAGTACTTTCGCTAAGTCAGCAGCAGCAGCTTCAAGATTGCCAGACTGTTGCTGAATTCGAGCCCTAAGGACAAGAGGCACAGCTTTTTGAGTTGACATCTCGACAGCCTTATTAAGATCAGCAATGGCACCAGGTTGTTCGCCGAGCATGGCAAGTACGCGAGCCCGTTGAAGTCGAGGCGCGGCAGAATCAGGAGTTATTTCTATAGCTTTATCGAAAGCTTTTTTTGCCTCCTCCAGCCTTTTAGTATCCTCAAGTTCATTATCCATCATGTAGGACATACCAAGTGCTTCATACACTCCGGCTTCATCTGGGTTTTGTTTTATGGCAGCAATAAAATCTTCTTGCGCTGGACCAAATTCATTTTGCAGTAGCCTGAATAGTCCTCGCGTACGACGAAAACGAGAATCTGTGGGTGCAAGTTCGACAGCTTTATCGTAGTGGAAGGCTCGCTCTGTACCATCTTTGAGTAGATTTCCTTCAACGATGTGAGCCTCTGCAAGTTCGATTTTGTTCTGATCGGGAGACAGAAACTTGATTGCTTTGTCGGCAGCCTCTTTGGCACTTTCTGGATCACCTCCAGGTAATGCTTGGAGTCGGGCAACCATCAGGTGGGCGATCCCAAGTTGAGGATCACGTTTTATTAATTCTCCAAGATCACGCATTGCGAAAGACCGCATTCTTGGCCAGTCTGGAGACGGACGCGGCGCATCGAATATTGCATCAACGAGCATTACAGAGCGATCGATAAGTGTGCCAACGATCAGATTGTTGGCAAAGTCTTTTGAATCCTCTGGAAGTCCCTTGCGTATTGCTCGGCGACAAAGATCAATAACTCGCTCAAAATCATCAAGGCTTTTTGCTAATAACTTCTGTTCAATTGCAGCATCAAGATCTTGTTGTCCCATATCTTCTTCAGATTTTTGGGATTCCCTGTTTTCTGTGTCTGCCGCTAGACAATTTGGAGCCCTGCTAGAAAGTATTGATAGTATGCAAAACAGATAAAGTATTGTTGGGCACAATAATAAAGAAGAACTTCTTCCCTGCTTTACAACGGTCAGCCAGCAGGTCTTCAGGTAACAAGACGTAAGCATTCGGATGTTCCTTGAAAACGAAGTGTATTTAAAAAAGCGTTTGTGATTATTCGCAAATAACTAAACCGTAAATCAAAATGTAACTGATTCTTTCATGCTAGCCGAAGAGCGAATCTTATTAGATCGACTGTTTCAGCTTTACAGTGGGGCAGGAAGGTCTCGTTTGCTAAAGATATAACCCCCAATGACATAACTGGTAATACCAATTCCAATAAGAATTCCGTTGTATTGGAGCAAGAGTTGCCAGTCTGACCACTCTCCACCAACAAGTTGTTGTGGTTCATAGGCGTTAAAAACCGAGAGATATCCAGCCCAGTTGAGGGTTTCGCTCAGGCGGCCGACGAGTTTTGTTAAGAGCGAAGTGATGTAAAACGCACAGAGAATTCCAATGGTTCGCCACCTGTAGCTATCGCACGCTGATACGCCTGCTGCCAAACCGCTCATGCATACCATAAGTCCAAAAACATTGAGAGCCGGGGGTAGAAATTGAAGAGGGTTTACTTTCCCTGCCCACGGGCCGAATTGTATGGCTGTAAAAATTGAAGCATACAGAATGACGCAGAGACAAAAGCCGCCGCAAATAGTCGCGATCGCCTGAGTCGAATAAAGAGTACGGCGAGGGATTGGCTGAGCGAGAATCATTTCAAGAGTTCCTCGCTCAAGCTGGCCAGAGACAGCGTCGCTACCACGAGTTACACCCCAAACAGTCGCAGTGAGTACTACAACTGGATCAACAAAAGCTAGTGCTACTCTTCCGACGTGCGTTGCTACTTCTGAAAAAGGAACACCAGACATTTTCTGCCAATCTTCTGGGATCGCTCGAAGTAGAACATCCTGAAAAGCATTCATTTCGATCTGAGCAGATAAGCCGATGTATATCCACGGAAAAGCAGCCCACAGTACAGCAAATGATAGCCCAAGCAACGCCTGGTCTCCCCATGTTTTTCTCCAGATTGTGGTGCTCCACATAACGGTAACTTTTTAATCCTTACTTAGGAGAAGATTCAGAATGGAAGAGAGAGGTGGCAGTTCCTTGCGAATTATCTTCCCGATGAAAGTGGTCGTAGACAGCAGAAAGTCCTACGGGCTCAATTTTTAATTCACTGAGTTGGAGATTAGATAACCAACCCAGCACACGAGTCAGAGAATCAGTAGATTCTAAAGTAATCTCACTCGAAGATTCCTTCACAACAGAGATAGTGTCTGACAGACTTTCTGGGATTTGACAGCGTGGGCCATTCAGGTGTGCATAAATTCGATGGCGTTTCCGAAGGGTTGTAATTGATTGTTCGTGAGCAATCAGCCCACGCCTCATAATGACAACGCGATCACACGTAGATTCAATTTCTGAAAGGACATGTGAAGAAAAAATTACTGTTTTCCCAGCACTACGGGCCTCGAGGACTAACTCAAGTACTTCAGCCCGAGCAGAGGGATCGAGATTCGCTGTCGGTTCATCAAGAATGACTAACGGGCAGTCAATTGCCAGGACCATAGACAATGCCAATTTCTGCCGCATGCCGGTACTCATTCGTGAAACCTGCCTTCGGCAGTCGAGTTGGAGTCTTTCAGCAATTTCAGAACATTTTCTACGATCACAATCTGCTCGCAAGCGGGCAAAAAAATCAAGAACTTGTTGGCCTTTCATACGGCGAAACAGTCGTGCCTCACCAGGCAGGTAAGATGTGCTTTGTCGTACTCGAACTGACTCTGAATAACAATCAAAGCCAGCAACAGACGCACGACCAGAAGTTGGTTTAATGAAACCGAGTAGTGTTCGCAGCAACGTTGTTTTCCCGGCCCCGTTTGGGCCAAGTAATCCAAAAATTTCACCTGAATCAACAGCCACGTTGCAATCTTCCAAGGCGCAAAAAGGCCCATAAGATTTTGATAGATTTTGAGTTTCTACAATCATTATATGAAGTGTTTTGTAAGTCTGATTCTGGGAGACCGTTGAGATCAAGTTATAAAATAGTAGCCGGCTAATCCAAAGCCGATCACTGCAACAAATTTACGTATTGTTTGCGGATGGCATCGACGGGCGAGACGACCACCAGCAAAACCACCCAATATTGCGGCAACAGCCATGATTCCTGCCTCAGGCCATGCGACAATTGAATCAGTTAACAAACTGATCAATATGAACGTAATTGCGGCACAGGCGTTGATACCCATGGCAAGCAAGTTTTTAAATCCATTAAGGCGATGAGTATCACCAAGGCCAAGTCCACCAAGCGCGGCAAGCATAAGAATGCCGATGCCAGCTCCAAAGTATCCACCATATATTCCGATAAAAAATTGAACACCAGAGGCAAATAACAGCTTGTTTTTTCTGGGGGCTTTATTGGCATCAGCGTCCTCGACATTCATGTTCTCAGCAAAGTGTTTTGATATGAAAGGCTGAATGGCAAAGAGCGTTGCTGCTGATAATATCAGTACCGGGACGACCGAATCAAAATATGTTGTTGGTAATACAAGCACAAGAAGCGTTCCAATAACGCTGCCTACAATACTGGGAAGAAAAAGCCAGGCGGACCAGGCAGGATGATCGCCACGTTCGTGACGGTATTCCCAAGTGGCCGACAATGTTCCGGGCCAAAGGCCGATAGTGCTGGTGGCATTGGCAATAACAAGACGTGCTGGGTCAGCTGGAAGAATAGCGGCAAGTGCTGGGAAAGTAAGCATCGTGCCACCACCTGCTACCGAATTAATAGCTGCAGCTACTGCAGTAACGCCAGCGATAAAAGCTAAAGACGGCATGGAAGGAGTTGACTCAAACAAAAAGTGAGCATAGACACACAGCATTATTTGACTGTTCCCACTTTTTCTTGAGGGAGGGGCTCTTTTTTCTTAGTTGGATTTTTTTCGGCCGTTGATGGTATGACGCCACAATCGATTAAGGCATATCCAGCCCAGAAAAAGGGATGCTGTGCGTTTTGAGGAATCACAGAATTGATCACTTTGATTCGAGGTTCTCTGTCCAAGTCAGGCTGTTCAGCCGTGATGAGATCAACTGCACGTTGCCAGCTTCTCGTCGCAGGGAGTGGGATGTCCTGTTGATCTTCATGTTGGCGATCTTTAATGAATTCCGCGCCAAGGTCGATGGCCGTTTGCCCACCAACATTCCAGCGGCTTAAAACAGCCGTCTCTGTTCCTGTTGCCACAAGGTCCATAGCTGCCATAAAGAAATCATTTCCGGGGGACACCGTTAATTTATTGAGGCCTTCGGAAGCTTGAGTTTGCATGCCCGTTAGAACAACACATCGTGCAGTTTTTGCGGGAGCAGCAAGCCACTCATTAAAAGACATGCCCGGGTGCCCAGCATGTGTTGCTATCAGCTGTCTATCCGTATTTATTCCGTGCATTGGAAGCTCATCAAAAAGAAGTAGGTTATTTGCTATTGAAGCGGACTCACGAAAAGACACATTCGCTGTCTTTGATGACAGCACGAGAGCGTTGGGTAAAGCAGTCTGTAACCGACTGAGCAATATGCTGGATTGTTCTGGCGTATTATTTCGGTATGTCAAGCTGGCATACGCTTCGGTGAGGTAAGGCGGAGACAATTTTTGTCGATGTCGAACAGCAAGACTTCGAGATGGTGAATATCGGAGTAAGCAAACATCTCGTAGTTGTTGGTGGGTATCGCCATCAGAGTTTGTTTCGTTGAGAACGACTGGAAGTAATTCAAACGGTAGATACCAAAGCAACCCGTCCGGAATTATAATGAGTTCATCATATTCCTGATGAGCATTCAGTGATACCGTTGAGTCTTCAAACAATAAAGAAGCTAATGTTTTGGCATGCTGTTGCCATGCATTGTTATCAAGTTTATCAGTTTCGATGGGCCGTAAAGGGTGGTATAGGCTGATGGAACGTGCAAGTGAGATGATTTCTTTGCGGACTTGGTCAGGACGCTTTACCCTCCAGGAAGCAGCCTGCTTCGAGGCTTCAAGGCTGGCGAACAAACCCGCCTCAGTCCACGTGAATGTAAGTAGACGCTGTTTGTCGACAAGCCGTTCTCTAATCGCGGGTGTTTCTAAAAGAGGGGGAGACTGTAGCGGGAAAAAATTTCTTCCAGCGGCAATAAAGTTGATTTGATTTTGTAAGACCCTGTTTCTCGAGGCAAATTCTTTCCACTCTTCTGTGTTACCAGTAATCGGAACATCAAGGAGTGGGTTTTGGGAATCTATTATGGATTTTTTCAATGATGAACGTGTAGCATTAATTGTGCTTATGTTCGTTGCGACATTAGGATACTGAGCTAATATTTTTTTAAGAAAGACAGAGTCTTTATCACTCGCGTTCGAAGGGGTGCTCAATAGATAGAGTAGGTTGTCACGTCGGCCTCCCAGCGGGCGATTTGCTAGCCATCTATTGCGTCGCTCGTACTCAACGGCATCAAGCCATGCCTCATCGCCACGGCTATTTGTGAGAAAAATATTTTGAGTCACTGCAAGCCAGGCATCAAAAGCTAAAGATCTGTCTGTGGAGATTACAGCAATGGAATCAAGTGGATCTGTCTGAAGTTGGACTGGTCGAGGATCTGCAAGTAATTCTTTGAAAAGGTTGTTCGCTTCCCGGTCTGAGTACAGCGATTCGTTTCGGAGAATAGCATCGGTGAGGAGTTGGGTTTGAAACAGTGTCGATGAACACCCTCGTGCAAGAGTGAGTGCTTTTGCATATTCAGCATCCCCCCGAACATTGTTGCCTCCGGAGTATGCAATTAAAGCATCCGCGTACTTGAAGTACGCACCGCATCGACCTGATGCAAGCTCACTCTTTTCAAGAAGTTTCTTCAGTTCGAGTGAAGACCGAGCGGCTTGTTGAATGTCACCTTGCTCAGCAAGAACGGCTGTAGCATTTGAACGGAGCCTGAGTGAAAGGCTCGGCAACTGTTTTTCAGACCATCTAATCGCTGGTGCTACGGACTGAGGCAGTTTGCCATCGAGTGCAAGATGTGCATTCGCTGACCAACGAAAGGCTTCTTCTAATGCGCGAGCATCTTCTTGGACAGCAGCTGCGAATGCGGCCTGTTCGAGTACTTTTACCGCCCTCTCGAAATCATTTGTATCAATTGCAATTCTGCCAGCGACCAAAAGTGCCCACGGTGTCAAAGAATGATCGAAGTGATTTTCGAGGAGCGAGCCACGATTTAACAAGGGTAGAGCCTGCTCGTTCCGTGCCTCGGACCAATAGGCAATGCCAAGACAGACATCAATCCATGCTTGTGAAAAATGGTTTGAAATTGCTGGTCGTTGCTGTAACCACGAAGAGACATTTTTTAAAGCTTGGCCATCTTTGGCTAATGGCCCCAAGAGGTCAGTTCGCCGGTACAGGCTTATAGCAAGTGATCGCATGATTTCATGAGGTCGGATTGGGTATTCGATAGGCGCTGAGAGTACGCCACCCCCTTGTAAAACACTTTGTGGGTCAGAACTACCTAAGCGGATCGTCAGTCGGCTCGGAAGATCAGAGAGGGCTATTTGTCGGGGCAAAGGTCCCCAGAGTTGTCGAGGACGATCGTTGCGTGCTTTGAGTGGTTGGTTTGGGAAACGAATCTCTTGAAGCCAATTGCCGTGTGAAGATGTGTGAGTTATTGCTTCGTTATAAAAACCGACCGCTTCTCGATAGCGGCCGGTTTCAAAAAGACACTCGCCGATAATTGCAGCGGCAGCTGCCGAATCAATCCATCGTTCGGCACCAAATTTGAGACATCCCTTGTACTCCTGCTGAGCCAATTCAAGTGCACCGCTAAAATTACCGTATGCCAAAGCTCTTTGTGCCAAATCATACGTCTGACTAGGTACAGTTCGACCTCTGTCTCCTGATGGTAGGAAAGTTTGGCTTTGACAAATCCTCACTGAAGACCCGTAAATACTGAGCCCCAAAAAAACTCTGAGTATGACGTAGGGAAAACGTGTCACGGATTGAACCTTTAGAGAAGATGGTGGGTTCTGGTTGCTGCCGAATAGGATGTTCTTAAAAATGAGTCCTTTTAAGGTAATGATACGGTGTGTTGAGATGCAAAAGCGAAATGGTTACGTGAAACACAGACCGTTACGTTAAGGAATGTGGTGTGTCACATTTGGGCAAATAGGTAGGGTCGGCATCCTATTCTCAATGGTTCTAATGAAAATCGGAATTACCAAAAGTTTACGGGTTAGAGCGGTCGATATAAAATTATCCGACTTTAAGGGCTCTGATCATGGATCGTTACTCTCAGAAACCGTTCAAACAAGCTACTATGTACCGATTTGCTCTACTTTTTTTCATTGTTCTCGGTGGGGCGTCACTTGTTGGGTGTCAGGTTGATGTAAGTGGGCAAACTCTACCCAGCGCGTACTACTTGCAGGATGACATTCAATATTTCCCAGCAGGCCCGGAATTTAAACTATCGAAGGAAGCAGCAGCGCTCAAAGCGTATCGTGATCAAAATAGCGTGGATGACCAGACAAACTGTGATTCCTGTCGCTAAATCTCCTTGTGTTGCTCCAGACCCGATCTCAGTACATGACCTCGCCACACTGGGGAAATGTGCAGGACTGAAGGCGGTCTTCTAAAAATGTTTCAAAAAGAACCTTTTGTGGACATTTTTAGGTCTTTTTCTTGAAACTTCGCATATTGCAAACGCAACTGCTTGCATGTTTGTCGACTTTTCGTATCATTCGGTGGGAAGTAATCCCATTCATAGATTAATAGTAATATTTTTGTGGGTTTGATGCCATACAGGCAGTATCGTGCCGATGTGTTATTGGTCAAGCTTCGCAACTCAGAAAAGTACTCCTTCAAGCCAGCAGAAGCATGAAACAGTGTTATGACGATCGAATCCGATTTATTGCTTGGCGAATTTTCGCGGACGCTCGACGAGCGTTATCGCCTTGGGCTGCC
>PKCL01000171.1 GCA_002862165.1 Planctomycetaceae bacterium | reverse complement strand
TGGGTGAGGTTGCCGAATGTAAAACAATTCAATAACGTCGCGCCAGAAGTGGGGTACGAACTTTTTCCCAACGTCGGCATGACCAACACAGTTTCGATTCGTGCCAGCAATAAGCGTCGGCAGCTGTTTTAAATGAAGAGACTGTTCACTGCAGGAAGTAGTTATCGTTGTAGCCAGATTGATCATGAAGTCAGCGCTGTAGCAGTCGTCACAAATTATTGTTAGGTGACTCAAGTCAATGATAGAAGAAGCATTATCTGCTTGTGTAGCAGCATTAAGAATTGTTTTTGCAAGTCGATCAACCGGTATGTGGTAGCTCTGGATTTCTGTTGGGAGACCATGCCCTAGTACAATGACGGTTGTTTGAATGTCCTTTGATTGGACGGCACCTGCAACCGATTGAAGAAATTTGTCCCCAACAGTTTTTAGAGTCTCTGAAGGCTTAGTTTTTTTGAAAATGATTGACGTGCAGCCGTAGGCTTTGGCAAGTGATAGAATTTCTTTTGGATCAAGGCCATGATTGGGATCAAGCAATCCGATCAAGTTGCACCCAGGTCCAATCACGGGATTATCTGTAACTGCGTTCCTCTTTGAATCAATGAATTGTGCCAGTGCCACGAGTCGTGTATGCCGCTCCTGTGAAGAGACGTCTTTTAGGCTGCTAGCATATCGTTGCGAGAGGTAGTAAAGCGATGGCTCAAGTTGTCGGTAATGTTTTGGTGTGACACCCAGTGCTTTACTCACAGCTGGTGAGTCAGTCTGTTGGAAGGTGGTGAAGTCTTGAGCAGGTAGCGTTTTGCAGGTGAGGGCAAAAAAAAGCGTGATACATCCGGGGATCGTGAGGTTGAAAAGCCCCATGATTGGAACGTTCAAAAGAAGTGGGTGAGGTTTGTATTTGTGTTGCATAAGAAGTGGGCAAAGTTGGTCTGAATGTAAAAATTGATGAAGGCATTATTTAGTATACGAATAGTAAATTTATGATGAATTAAAGTCTTGACGAGCACCTCGAGAACATGTACTGTACGAAAGTACACTATACCTCTCTTTGGTCTGATGTTGTGACAAAAAATATTTCTGCACACCCACTGTTTTCTAAGCTTGATAAGGCAAGCGGTCGTGCACGGTTGCAGCAGCTTTCTCGAATGGTTTCAGGTTCTTCCTCATTGCCGAAATATATTGATGAGGAATCCAAGCCAACAGTTGTAAGCAGTGGGCTGCCCTCACTTGATCGTCTCTTGAGATACAAAGGAGTGCGATTAGGCACCCTTATGGAGTGGTTTGAGTCGGATGGTGATAGTGTGGCATCAGCGTCTGGGGCAACAACTCTAGCTTTAGCTGTTGCTGTTCATTTACAGACGGCGAATGAATTATCTGCACGTCGTCCCGTGGTGCTTGTAGATCGTGCAAGAAGTTTTTATCCACCATCGATTATGCCCTGGTTGGAATCTGCACCATCTTTTTCGCCCCAAAGTTCTTCGAATGTTCGTGGTCGCTGGAGTAAAAAGAACACAGTGAACAGCAGGGAAGAACATCTACTTTATATCGTGTATCCAGCGAATGAAGCCGATGAGTTTTGGACAATTGATCAGTTGTTGCGTTGTCCAAGTATCGCAGCTGTAGTTGGTTGGCCAGCGTGCGTTTCATCTCTAGCAATGCGTCGCTGGCAGTTGGCTGCAAGATCGAGTGGCGCCGTAGGTTTGTTCGTACGGCCATCTCGTGCACGTCATGAGCCAACATGGGCAGAAGCACGAATTCAGGTGGGGCTATCACATTCTCTTCGGAATAGATACCAGCATGTGTCATCTTGTGGAAATGTTGATTCAGCAAGGCTTCAATCAACATCAGGTCATTGGATTCATTCTCGAGCATTCACGTTGATGCAAGTTGGTGGTCAATGGGATGCAATGGTTGCTATATCGGAGCCTTCGGTAGAGTGTGTCCTTGATCTCACAAATGGCAAAGAACACGTAGGTTTTCACGAGACGCATATGAATTTTTACGAAACTACGGAGCAGTTGGAATGTCAGGGAAAAGTACGTCGCGTATCATGACCATAGTGCTGCCTCGTTGGCCTGTACAGCGGCAATTGCTTCAGCAGCCTAGGCTTAGAGAATCCCCTGTTTTTGTTTGTCGGCAGAATACGCGTGGTGTTCTGTCGGTAGTATCTTGGGCTTGGGTTATGCCGCCTGAGAAGCGTAAAGGATTTCAACCAGTCATTCAGCCTGGTTTTTCTTTGTCGGAAGCATTAGCGGTACTCACCTCAGCATACGGTGAGAGGGCTTCTCGTGTCGCACGTATTATTTATGAAGATAGTATTGGAGATATTCGTGTGCTTGAGACGTTGGGTCGCTGGTGTCACCGCTTCTCTCCAGTGGTTGCGATTGGTCCGGATGTTATTCGTGCGATAGATCATGGAAAGGTAAAAAAGCAGAGTATTCGTTCTGTGAATAGTTTGCAGATTGATGTTTCCGATACAGCTCGATTTTTTGGCGGTGAGTTGCCACTTGTTCGTATGGTGGTCTGGATATTAGCGGCTCGGGGAATCCATGCTCGGGCAGCTATTGCCGATACTCCGGTAGCCTCTTGGGCGGCTGCTCTTTGTGCTGGTCAGATTGCTACAAAGAGTCAGCAGCCATCGGGCGATCTTTGTAAAAAGGTAAGTAGAAGCGTACGCGGCTCTCCTTGTCTGGAAAAGAAAGGGCCCCGTAGTTCCCGTCATGGTCATTGGTTGAGTCGTCAGCAGCGGTGGGTTCTTGTGCCTCCAGGCCAGCAGCAGCAATTTCTTGGTTCGATGCCAATTACGTCACTACGGCTGCCGGTTGATGTAGTCGATTCGTTGGCTGAAGTTGGTGTTGAGTCAATCGGTCAATTGTTACGGTTGCCGAGGGTGAGTCTTCAGGAGCGTTTTGGATCTGTTATCTCCTTGCAGATCTCTCGTTTTCTTGGTGACGCGTCAGACCCGCTTACGCCATTGCAAGGAAGCGATCTTTTGGGAGCGACTCATTCGTTTGAAATGCCAATTCTCTGTCGTGATCTTGACTTTAAATATTTTCGTCAATTAATCGAAAGCCTGGTTCATCAATGCCTCCGCCCACTTGCTGTTACGAATCGGGGAGTAAGTAGTTTACAAGTAAGACTGGACACGAATGGAGTTCCGGGATCAACAGTTCTTGAGGTTGGTCTTTATAAGCCAACAGCAAAGGCAAGTCATTTGGTGGATCTTGTAATGCTGCGATTCGAGAGAACTCATCTTCCAAGAGAAATTACTGGAGTGTCGATAGAAGTGTTGTCAGCAGGCACCCTGCCCTGCCGACAACAAACACTTTTTCGTGGTCCAGCACAATCAGATATGTCGCAGTTTGAGATACTTCTGAATCGTTTAACAAGCCGATTAGGAAGTGGTGCAGTTGTTGAACCACGGTTGTTGTCTGATATCCAGCCAGAAGCATCTTGGGTTGCAGCACCAGTAGTTCAGGTAATAGGTACTTCAGGTTCGTGTCGTTCAGGTCATTTGCTCGAGTCAAAGAAAACACAGATTCCAAAGTCTGTTGTAGGGCCTAGTCGTCCAACTTTTTTGCTTGCTCGTCCTCGTTTACTCGAGGTGTCTTCGCTGGGTGTTCATGGACTGCCGGTACGTTTTTCCTGGAAAGGTCAGATTCATGTAGTGATGCGTACTCGTGGGCCGGAGCGAATTGAAACGGCTTGGTGGCGTGGCCCAACAGTGCGGCGAGACTATTACATCTTTGAAACGAACCGTGGAGGACGATTCTGGATGTTTCGTGGTCTTCAAAAGCGAGCATGGTTTCTTCATGGAACATATGGATGACGTGAATGCGGTGGTCTATGTGTCGCTTTGCGGTTGACTGTACAGGGTGTTGATTGAGAGATAGAGGCAAGCCCATGCATGTTCGTAGTGGTCGTTATGCAGAACTTCACTGCACAACAAACTTTTCATTTTTGCAAGGAGGGTCACATCCAGAAGAACTGGTCGTGCAGGCGGCTGCCTTAGGGTATACAGCAGTCGCAATAACTGACCGAGCAAGTCTGTCAGGAGTTGTACGAGCACATGCCGCAGCTAAAGAAGTGGGAGTTCATCTGATAATAGGTGTTTTCGTAGAGCCTATAGATGCCTCACCCCTTGTTCTTTGGGTAACAAATAAGAAGGGGTACGCAAATCTATGCAGGTTGTTGACCACAGGATTTTTGAAACAAGGTTGTTTGCGTGAATGCGTTGGAAGAAGCGAGAGTGAGTTACAAAATCATGATTCTCGTTGTCTTCTCACTGCTGATGAGGTGGCTGCCCATGCAGAGGGTCTGCTTGCAGGTCTTCCATTGGCTCGCCTACTTAGGTCTGCTGAATCAGCAGCAGGCTCTATTCGTGAATGGCGAGATAGGCTTGGGAGCAAATTGTATGGGTTGGCAGAAGTTGCAATGGAAGGAGATGATCAAGAGCGTTTTGAGAACTATGCAAGACTTTCTTATCAAACTCAGGTGCCGTTGGTAGCAGCTGGCGATGTTCGCTATCACTGTCGTGAACGCCAGCCATTACATGATGTTCTTGCTGCAGTTCGGCATGGTAGGACAATTGAATCGATTCAAGGAGAGTTGCTGTCGAACGGTGAGCGTCACATGCAATGTGTGGATCAGATTGTCCAACGTTTTTCTATGCTGCCAGATGCGGTAGAACGTACGCTCGAGATTGCCAGTCACTGTACATTTTCACTTGATGAGTTGCGCTATGAGTATCCCCATGCAGTTGTGCCACCTGGTCGGACACCAAAAGATTATTTGAGCGACTTGACGTGGAAAGGAGCCCGAAAGCGATACCTGAATAGAGTCCCTGAAAAAGTAGCCAGTCTTTTAGAGCATGAATTATCTCTTGTTCATGAACTTGGTTATGAATCGTATTTTCTTACCGTTTTTGATGTAGTCCGTTTCGCTCGTCAACGAGGTATTTTATGCCAAGGGCGAGGCTCTGCAGCAAATTCTGCTATTTGTTATTGCCTCGGTATTACATCAGTCGATCCTGCCCGAATGAATGTTCTTTTTGAACGTTTTGTGAGTCGTGAACGGCAAGAAGCTCCTGATATTGATATTGATTTTGAGCATCATCGGCGAGAGGAAGTGTTGCAATATATATATGAAACCTATGGCCGCATGCGTGCGGCGATGACTGCCGAAGTGATCTGTTATCGGTTGCGATCAGCTGTTCGGGATGTAGCCAAGGTACTTGGGTTTTCACTTGATCGAATGAATCAGTTAGCAAGAATTCTTGACGTAGGCGATAGTACAGAACAATTGCCTGAAAGATTAACAGAGTCTGGCGTGAATCCGCGTAGTGGGTCAGGTCAACGCCTCGTGATGATTGTGAAGCAATTAATTGGTTTTCCACGTCATCTTGGGCAGCATGTGGGTGGTATGGTCATGACACGAGGTGATCTCTGTGAATTAGTCCCAATTCAGCAAGCCAGGATGAATAACCGTACAGTTATTCAGTGGGATAAAAATGATCTTGATGAAATCGGAATCTTAAAAGTGGACTGCCTCGCGTTAGGAATGCTTTCTGCTATTCATCGTGCATTTGATCTTGTCAAGCAAGTTGGTGGTCCGCGTCTGACTCTTGCGACAGTGCCTCCTGAAGACCCATCTGTATACAAGATGATTTCTAAGGCAGACACGGTAGGAGTATTTCAAATCGAGAGTCGTGCACAGCGAAGTATGCTGCCACGTCTAAAGCCAGCCTGTTTCTACGACCTTGTCATAGAGGTAGCAATTGTTCGTCCAGGCCCAATACAAGGGGATATGGTGCACCCATATCTTCGGCGACGTCAAGGAGAAGAAGCTGTTTGTTACCCAAGCCAGGAGATTCGAGAAGTACTTGAAAAAACACTTGGGGTACCATTGTTTCAAGAGCAGGCGATGCGACTTGCAGTAGTAGCTGCCGGCTTTACGCCAGGTGAAGCTGATCAACTGCGACGAGCAATGGGAGCCTGGCGGCGAACAGGGGTAATCCATGAATTTCATCAACGTCTCGTGGATGGAATGGTGTCGCGAGGACTCTCCTCAACGTTTGCAGAGCAAGTCTTTCAGCAGTTGAAAGGTTTTGGTGAATATGGATTTCCAGAGTCACATGCTGCTAGTTTCGCATTGTTGGTTTATGTATCTGCTTGGCTCAAAGCACATTATCCAGCGGCGTTCACTGCGTCGCTGTTAGGCAGTCAGCCAATGGGATTTTATGCGCCGTCCCAACTTGTTCGTGATGCACAAGAACATGGAGTGACAGTTTTACCGGTGTGTGTCCAGAATAGCGGGTGGCATGCAACGCTTGAGACTTCTGGAAAATCCTTGCCTGCCCTTCGGCTTGGCTTCGAGCAGGTTCGCGGACTTGGTGAAGTAATTGGTTTGCGCATCGAACAAGCCCGCAAGTCAGGTCTGTTCATAAGTGTTCAAGATTTTACGAGGCGATGCCATGCAACACAGAGCCAGCTTCTTTCATTAGCACGCGCCGGAGCTCTAAAGAGTCTCGCTGGAGATCGAAGACAGGCAATATGGGATTCAATGGAGCGTAATCCTGAGCCTGGGAGTATGCCATTGTTTGAAGTAGGTGGTTGCCATGGTTTGAATGAAATGAAAAGTGGTTCTACTGAGATAGTAAATCTACCGACAACTTCACCTCTTGAGGACGTGCTGTCAGATTACCGGACATCAGGCCTGTCTCTCGTAGCTCATCCTCTGCAGTTCCTGCGTTCACATCTTGTGCAGTGCGGCATTGTGACGACTGCTATTGCCTGTGCGCAGTCAGAAGGTAACAGGGTCACAGTCGTAGGTGTAGTTTTGTCACGTCAACGTCCAGCAACAGCAAAAGGAATAATTTTTGTAACACTCGAAGATGAAACAGGTGTCATGAACGCTATTGTTCCAAGCACTGTCTGGCAGCATTGTGATTCTCAAGATAGGCGTGCTCCGGTATTGATGATTGAGGGTCAAGTTCAGCGACGCGGTGAAGTGGTGCATCTCTTAGCAGAACGGCTGGCAACTTGGGATGAAAGCGATACTGATGAATCATTGCTCGTCGGTTTACCGCGAATATCACGAGATTTTTGTTAAGATATAAATAGATATCCTTAGGTATTCCTGGTGCTCGTTTTGTTAATGTCATAGTCTCTCGGATGTCGCGTCTCAATAAAAGAAAAAGCTGGCTATGATATCGCCAAATCATTCTGCCGTTACAGAAACAAATCTACCTATCGGAACACCGGTTCGTGGCAAAGTCCGAGACTGTTACCAGTTGCAGTTGGATGATGAACCCTACATGCTCATCGTGAGTACAGATCGAGTGAGTGCTTTCGATTGGGTTCTGCCAACACCAATACCTGATAAAGGTAAAATCCTAACAGCTGTTTCAAGATTCTGGTTTGAATGGTTGTCAGAACATCAGTCTGTTTCACATCATCTTGTAACGACAGATGTTGATGAGATGGGGCTTCCTTCAACGGTGGATTTAGAACTGCTTCGCGATCGTTCAATGCTGGTGAAAAATGCTGATGTGATTCCATTTGAATGTGTTGTACGCGGTTGGCTTGCTGGGTCGGGGCTCCTTGAGTACCAGAAGTCGGGTACCGTCTGCGGTATCTCTCTCCCAACCAATTTGCGTTCAGGTGATAGGCTGCCGTGTTCAGTCTTTACTCCTGCTACCAAAGCAGTTGAGGGGCACGATGAGAATGTTTCTTTTGAAATTATGGCGAAATCCCTCGGTGAATCCCTCGCGTCAGAGTTGCGTGAGCAAAGTGTTGCAGTGTACGAGAAGGCCTCAACTGTGGCAGCAAGGCAGGGGATTGTTCTTGCTGATACAAAATTTGAATGGGGCTATGATAAAAATGGTCAATTGATGCTTGTTGATGAGGTGCTTACGCCAGACAGTTCTCGGTTTTGGCCGTCTGGGTCAGTGGGTAAGGGAAAGGTCCCAGAGTCCTTTGATAAGCAATTCGTTCGTGATTGGCTGGCCTCCTGTGATTGGGATCGAATGAGTCCCCCCCCTTCACTACCGGCAGAAATAGTCGATGGTACGCGGCAAAAGTATCTCGATGTCTGCCAAAGGCTTACAGGGAGTCTGCCTTGTTAGAGGTCGAGTGACACTCTATGGTCAAAAGGATCTGATGATTAGACTGTATTGGAGATACAGTTTTGGTTTTCCCTGCCGAAACGTTGTGTGGCGTGCTTGGTTTTATACACCTCTCGGATGATAGATTTTCTCATGCTTCGATATTGGACTGCTGGCGAATCTCATGGGCCGGCACTAACTGCCTTGGTAGATGGTTTCCCGGCGGGACTCCCTGTTGATAATGATGTTATTGACAGTGAGTTACAACGGCGTCAGGGAGGGTACGGCCGTGGCGGACGCCAGCGCATAGAAACCGATACCGTGACCTTTTTGTCAGGCCTTTGGAAGGGTAAAACGCTCGGTAGTCCGCTGACGTTGCAGGTGATAAATCGTGATGCCAAGATCGAGCGGATGGATGATATTGAACGCCCAAGGCCCGGACATGCAGATCTACCAGGCGCAATAAAACATCTTGGAGGAGTCCGTCCTGTGCTGGAACGGGCAAGCGCTCGTGAGACTGCAGCTCGCGTTGCAGCTGGTGCACTTGCACGGCAATTACTCACGCTGTTTGGGATAGAAGTCGCAGGCTGGGTGACCGAGTTGGGAGGCGTTGTTCTTGGTGGCCGAGATGGAGATCTTCCGGAGTTGCGGAAAATTCGCAACTCGAGTGAGGTTTACTCGCTTCATCCAGAGCAGGATGATGACATTAAGAAACTTATCGACAGGATTGGCAAAGACGGCGATACTCTTGGAGGAGTCGTCGAAGTGCGAGTAGATGGACTGCCGATTGGCCTTGGGACTCATGCTCAGTGGGATCGCAAACTCGATGGTCAGCTGGCACAAGCTGTCATGGCGATACAAGCTATTAAAGGTGTGGAGATTGGGATGGGCTTCGAGGCTGCAAGACGGCCGGGCTCAGAGGTTCATGATCCGATCCATTATGAAGAGAGTGCACGGTCGGGGCCAACGCTTGGGTTCGTTCGTCCGACGAACAACGCTGGTGGCCTTGAGGCCGGAATTACGAATGGTCAGCCACTTGTCATTCGTGCAGCGATGAAGCCGATTAGTACGTTGCGAAAGCCCCTCGGCTCAATAAATCTTAGGACCAAGGAGTCAGAGTCGGCCGCATATGAGCGGAGCGACGTCTGTGCAGTTAGTGCATGCAGTGTCATTGTGGAAAATGTGGTTGCGTTTTCTGTAGCAGCTGCACTCATAGACAAATTTGGGGGCGACAGTATCGAGGAGATGCAGGCTCGTTGGAAGCTTTTCCAACAGTTGGTAGCGAGTCGCTAGTTTCTAAAAACGGCAGCATACGCCGGAAGCTGAACAAGCCGGGAGCTGAACAAGGATGTTCGTCGAACAGTCAACGGTAAAAATATGGCGAATTAGGTTTGTCTTTATCGTTCTATGCGTTGTGCCGACCATTTGCCTGTGTTATTTCGCTGCCTCGCGTCAATCGGCGGGGTATCGTCAACAGATTGCTGATAAGGCCTCAAAGATTCTTGGCAAACAAGTTCAAATTGAGGATTTGACACATCCTAGGCCAGGATGCTTGGAGCTCTCCGGTATCACTGTTGCTGGCCAGTCCCTACCGAGTGTGTCTGTTGTTATTGCGAAGCATGAAATACGGCTAGCAGTTGATGGTTTTTTGTTCAATGAAGGCGTAGTTCCATTCGTTGTGGGCTTGATAGAGCGTTGGCTAGCTGAGCCTGTTCAGTTTGATAAAGACTGTTTGATTGATATTAAAAATTTTTCATGGGAAGGTTTCGGCTCAAGTGGGAATAGTAGAGTGCGACCACTTCGTATTGAATGTGTTTCCGCTGGATCTGGGCGAGCAATTCGGTTTTTTTTTCGAGATAGTGATAAAAATGAAATTCGTGTAGCACGATTATTGAAGGATGGGCTACGCAGTGACGTTGGAGAAGAATACGTTACGGAAATACAAGTAAACACATCTGAGGCACTCCCGGTTCCATTTATCTTTGCGGCGCTTCGAAAGAGTGGTGGTATGCACTGGGACTTGGGAGATCAGGCCGTTTTCTCTGGAGAGATTGATGTCTCGAATGTTGAAGGATATTGGACAGCAGAATGTTCTGGAAGAATAAAACAGGTCGATTTAGCTGTAACCACAGCACTATTATCTGCGCATCTCCAAGGTGTAGCGGAGATCACTGTGAATAATTTTTTGTGGTCACAAAATCGTATCAAAAATATTGACTGTGAGTGTATTGCCGATCGTGGTGAGATTGAACAAGTCTGGATAGACCGCCTCGTAAGGATATTAGGGTGTAGGGTTGACGAAGCGTATCATCACCTCAGTGGT
This sequence comes from Planctomycetaceae bacterium, assembly GCA_002862165.1. Classification (GTDB taxonomy): domain Bacteria; phylum Planctomycetota; class Planctomycetia; order Pirellulales; family UBA1268; genus UBA1268. The sequence continues at coordinate 1,752 of PKCL01000171.1, read as the reverse complement.
AGTCATGCACGATCATTCCAGCGGCTTGGGTTTGGGTTGGTGATCGATTCGGGAGGTCTGCAGTTGCGGGCTTTGCCAGGGCGATCGGGTTCTCTTCTGGAGTCTCAGGGACTCCCGGTCATTCTTGAGCCACTTCAGATGGTAACGCTGGACCGTCTTGCGTGGCTTCTGTCTGGAACGCGTCCTCCAGCTGTTCCTGGAACTGACGTTACTGCATGGCTACTTTCTGTTTTGCCGATACCGAATGCATTTCGTTAAACGTGATTTTTTCGGAAAAAGGTCACTCTAAGAATCCATTAGATAAGGTTTTGACGTAGTTTTGACATTTCTCCAACCGGTTTTCGACCGAGTGGCATGGCCGGAATCAGGTATTTGGTAAGACTATAAACAACCGAATAAGCTATTAGGCGTAAGTAAGTGTAGCTTCAACGTATATTCAGGAAATTTCATGACTCCGAGCACTCTTTTAACAAAGCCTTCAACTGATCATTCACGTCGTTCCATCGATCTCGAGGACGAGGCCTGCCAATTTGGTCGTGCCGCGATTCATGGCCCTGATGCAGCAGAATCCACGGCAACCAAAGCACCAGAGGATACAAAGGCAGAGCCGCGATCGGATGGAAAAAATGCTGGGAAAAATGGTATCGATTGGCCAACACTTATTTGGATTGCTGGTATGCATCTAGCTGCCTTGGCTGCTCCATTTTATTTTACCTGGTCTGGTCTCGCTATCTGTCTTTTTCTGTGTTGGGTGACTGGGTGCCTCGGGGTGACTCTTGGGTATCATCGTCTACTCACTCACGGAAGTTTTGTTACTTCAAAGCCAGTACGATGGTTCTTTGCATTTGTAGGTGGAATATCTGGTGAGGGTTCCGCTATTGTGTGGGTAGCGAATCACCGTAAACATCACGCATTTAGTGATCAAGAGGGTGATCCACATAGCCCTCGAGACGGTGGCCTCTGGAGTCATATGCTGTGGCTTTTTCCGCAGCATTCAAAGGCTGAAGTTGATGCTCACGTAAAACGCTGGGCACCTGATCTAGCAAAAGATTCCGGTGTTATTTTTTTTCACAAAACGTTCCTGCTCTGGCATTTTGTGATTGGTGGTGGTTTACTGGCGACTGGCTGGGCAATCTATGGTCCAGAGACCGGAGTTTCATGGTTATTATGGGGACTTGCTGTCCGAATGGTCTACGTTTTTCATGTGACATGGTTTGTAAACTCAGCCACGCACATCTGGGGTTATAGAAATTATGAGACAACTGATGATTCTCGAAACCTCTGGTGGGTAGGCCTTCTTGCTTTTGGAGAGGGTTGGCACAACAACCATCATGCTTTTCAGAGAATGGCTGCACACGGCCACAAATGGTGGGAATTTGACATGACGTATTGGGTCATTCTGGCCATGGAACGAATGGGTCTCGCCTGGAATGTTGTTCATACGCCGCGTGGCGTTGGTCAAACGGTGTCGTCCAATGGTGGTAAAGCGACTGCTAAAAGTGCCTAGCGGGCAGTATGCCGCAGTCCCTGCGACTCTTATTGCAATTTAACTATCGAAAGGTAGACTTTCGTTAGTAACAAATTTAGAGAAAACAACCTAATGATCGCCCACGGAGGGCGAATAACGAAGATGACGCTGACTAAGGAACGCAAGCAAGAACTTATAGGTGCCCATCGCCGTGGGCAGGAAGATACAGGTTCTGCAGAAGTACAAATAGCGCTGCTTACCGCACGAATCACGCATTTGACTGA
>PKCL01000233.1 GCA_002862165.1 Planctomycetaceae bacterium | reverse complement strand
CCCACGATCACAATATGGCTTGTTGATAAAAGTGCAGCAATGCCTTGCTGCACGACTTCGTGATCATCGATTACGAACACTTGTATCGGGTTAGTTTGAACCGTCATAGTAGTTCCCTTTACGCTTCTTATCCCTGATTATGGTAGTCGCTGGAACATTTGTTGCCATCCGGTGGTACACAGCACTGGTTTTTCATTGTTTTTCAACTATTGTTCTGCGGATTAAACAAAAGTTTCATTTCATTTTCTATTTAAAAGTTGTCCGTCACCCCAGTTGCTCTAAAAACTGGTAAAGCCATGGGTGTGTCCAGGGGTTCCACGTAGGCGCGGCAACCGATAGCACTGAAAGGCCTAATAGAATAAATAAAAACCAGGAGCCTGCTTTGCTGGTGGACAAGCGATCAGCCACAGGAGTAAGAGCCGTGATCCAAAGTGGTGCCATCCAGAAAACCCAGCGAAACCCGCTTGTTGATCCTCCGTAATTACGGTCCCATGGCTGTCGAGTCAGGTAAAAAACAACGACTGTCATCGAAACAGCAAAAATCGCTATCGAGAGCATCTGCCAGCCTTCGCCTCGCCTGCGAAGCATCATGCAGAGGCCTGGGATACAAAGTAGCCATATGGGTGTGAGTGAAAATATCCCGTGATGTCCAATAGTCGCATGGAAAGCATACCGTGTTATTGATGGTTCTCCGCGGTCGATTCCGTTTGGTGATCGCCAATAGCTTTCTATGACTCGCCCATTGGGCATTTTGAATCGGTAGTCATACCAGTTGTCAGGGTTCCACTGATTTGCCGAATCGCTTGCATGAGAGGGGGTTGAGGATGTCTCTGCCAAGTTCGGTGTGTCGCGGTATGCATATGGTGGCCATGCAGTGCCATGAGCGATTAGATTCGTTCCAACAGCTGCAAGGAAAACAGTTAGTACTGCTGGAAGGGTAGCACACGTTGTCTTTCGCCAATCAAAGGCAGCTAGGATACCAATCACAGCTGCAGTCCAAGCAAGAGCAGGAAGATCAAAAGCTGCCGTAAGACCAGCCGTAAGTCCCGCAGTTGCAAATATTTTCCAAGTCTGAAGATTTTTTTTTGTAATGAGTAAAATGCAATAGAGGCTTGCCGCGGCACATGCTGCAGCAAAAGAGTGATTTGTTAGAGCTACCGCAAATGTTGTAAGCAGTGTTCCAAAGGCTATAGAGGCTGCAGACCAGATTCGACCTCGGTCAGTTGTGCCTGAAAGTTCAATACAGCAGCAAGAGATGGTGATAACAATTGCAAGAGGAAACATGCCGTACAAGAGCAGCATGAAACGTCCAAGAAGAAAAGGATGATCGCCAAGAGTCCAGCCGGTCAGCTGGGTCACAAGCCAGTACGGCCCAGCCAAAATAACGGAAAGAAGAGGCGGTTTGCTTGAGTAGAGATGGAGTTTACCGTCTTTGCCGGGGTGAACGACAGAATCAATCGTATCCCATCCCGGTTCTGCGGAAAAATCTTCGATTTCAAATGTTCCGCGTTCTGCAAGGCTGCGGATTGTGAGCCAGCGGCTACGATCATTTGCTGAAAGGAATGGCCTGAAAAGTCCTTTTTCGCGACGAATGCGATTGGTCATTTCCTGTCGTAAGGCCTGCTCTTCGACGGATGTGATTTGTGCTGTGTTTTTTGTTAACCGTCTGTCAACAGCTTCTTGAACTAATCTTTTTTCAAGAGCTATTCGATCTACAGTGGTGATGGTGGTAATCCGACCAAAAACACTACTACAAGCGATAACTGTTAGCAGCCCATATAAAAATATACGAAGAGTTGTCGTCGAGGTGCTCGGTACAGTTTTTTGTATTTGAGTACTTAATTTTCCTGTCTGAATTTTAAGCCAAACTGTGACGAGGTCAAAAAGTCCGCGGAAGAAACGCCCAACACCATATTTAGAAACTCCTTGAGTTCGTGGGCGGTGATGAACTGCCTGTTCAACAACACGGCTTCCAGAAGATGCTGCTAAAACTGGTATAAAACGATGCATACCTGTGCCGAGCGGTAAATCTTGAGCGACTTCACGACGCATTGCTTTTAAGCCACAATTATGATCGTGTAACGATAGATTTGTGAGCCAACTAACAAGTATATTGAATACACAGGAGGGGATTGTTTTATGCCAAGGATCAAGCCTTGGTGTTTTCCAGCCGTTGACCAGGTCGGCCTCTGCAGGAAGCGGTTCTTTGCCATTGGGAGCGATACCTAGTCTCATTAGCATCTTCGGTATCTCAGCTGGATCGTCCTGCCCATCTCCGTCGAGCATGACAACAGCTTCACCGTGAACATTAGCAAAGCCTTTAGACAGAGCAGCAGATTTGCCACGTCCCTCCGACAGATGAATCAAATGAATTCGTGAAGATTTTTCAGAAATAGAAGATACTTCGTGTACGGATTCATCAGTTGATCCGTCATTGATAACAAGAAGCTCCCAAGAGAATCCAGCGGTATCTAATGCCTCTTGAACCTCGTTTATAAGCGGACCGATATTACCCGCTTCATCACGGATCGGAATAACGAGTGAAACCTGAGGATGATTCGTGGGGCGTGTTGACGTCATGCAGTTTACGTAGCGGTGGGCCAAGGCGGCCGTCGGGCAGCAAGAGAACTCTCTTTTCTAGTATTGCACGGGATAACCGTGTTCCACGAGTCAAAAAATGCTGAATTTCTCCATTTTTCTGAACAACGGTTTACAATCGAGATCGTCTGGTCGGGAAAATTGGCCCTAATACACGTATATCCAGAGTTTCAAATCATCATGACACGTCTGATTTCTCTCGGTGTAATTCTCGGGCTGGTTGTGATATTCGGGCTGCTTTCGCTGAGAGTCATGTCCACGTTTTTGCTGCCGCTGTTGCTCGCAGCAATGCTTGTCGTGATATTTGGCCCGATGTACAGGGCGTTGCGGCAAAAGTTAGTAGTGCAGGAGTGGTTGGCCGCTGCCCTTACAACAGGGTTTGTTTTGATCATAGTCCTTGTTCCACTTGCGCTTCTTGTTGTTCGGGCAGGTGGCGATGCGATTGCAATGGTGAAAAACCCCATAGGGGTTCGTCTCGATCCGACGGTGCTCTCAGGCTTCATTCAAACAATCAATGAAACGACCGGTCTTGAACTAACAGCAGATGACATAAACGCGAATTTAAAAAAAGTAGCTGAAGATATCATCGGGCCAATTGCAGCTCGCGCGCCGGTGGTTATTGCGAAGCTCCTTATTGGTGTGATTGTCATGACGGTCGCATTGTTTTATTTTCTGGCGGACGGCGCACGTATGTTCGCTGCAGTAACCCGGTTGATTCCTCTTGACCAACGCTATCAATGGCAATTCTTAGCAGAATTTGAAGAGGTTAGTCGGGCAGTAGTGAGTTCGACGTTACTGGCTGCCATAGTGCAAGCTGTTTTGGCAGGCTTTGGTTTTTATGTTGCAGAGTTACAGGCAGTTTTTCTTCTGACATTACTTACCTTTTTCGGCGCACTGATTCCTTTTGTTGGTGCTGCAGCGGTGTGGGGTTCAGCCAGCCTGTACCTCCTCTTCTTTGCAAAAAGCACCTGGGCGGCTCTCGGTCTTGCGCTGTGGGGAGGCTTAGTTGTTTCCACGGTCGATAATATCATTAAGCCATATGTTTTACAGGGACAATCAAAACTCCATCCTCTTCTCGCATTGCTGAGTATTCTCGGGGGAGTTGCTGCCTTGGGTCCCATCGGAATCTTTGTCGGTCCTATCGCAGTTGCGTTCTTGCAAGCAGCCCTCACTATGTTGCAGACTGAACTTGATACGCTTTCGGATCAAAGACCAGTAGATAACGGCAACAGCCGCACAGGAAAGTGAATTCAGATTCATTTTTCACAAATCTAACTATCAGGATTTTAAATAACTTCTTTGTAAGGTGCAGTGATGTTTATCGAAATATTAACACTAACGGCGGCAATTTTGGCTACAGGAATTGAAACAGCATTCGTGCCGACTGATGAAGGTGGCGGAGAGTACTTAGTACGAGTTGAGCCCGACTTGGTATCTAGTGAGAGCCCTTACACTTTTACGAGTGACATCCCTGTTGATGAACGTGACGTAAGGAGAGTCTGCATCTATGTTGCTAATAAATGGCCAGCGTCAGTGGAACGTACGGTTATCGAGGCTGCGGGACGTGTAAAGACATCGTCATCTAAGCTAGAAGTGGTGACTGAAGATGGAAGTGAGGCAACGTTAGATAGAGAACAGAGGCCTTGGTCGTTACTAGTTGGTTCACTTATTGCGCTCTTTCTTTCACTCGGAGGAAATGCTTACCTCGGTCTTCTTCTTGGCGGGATGAGAGCACGTTATCTCTCCTTGGTTCGCGAGGGTATGCCCCAAGGATTTGGTGAGAGTTTGTGATGCTGAGTAGTCAATTCACTTTCATTCAGTATCGCCAAAGAAGAATTCTTCTGCCCGCCAGGGCTGCTGCGGCAAGGCGTCAGTGAGTGCTCTATGGCTGTTATCTAAGTGTTTAGTTCCAAGTGTGCGTACCGTCGCTTGCGCTTCTTGAAAGAGTGCGGCTACATGAGCATGGCACGTAAGAACGAGCATCTGTTGATCACCGTTTCGATCATTCATGAATTCGGCTAGAGTTCGCGAAGCGGCTTGAGCACGTTGATCGTCGAAGTTTACTAATGCGTCGTCCATGACGGTCGGGAGTGTGATTCCTTGCTCATGAAGATCACGAATGAGGGCAAGACGCAGCGCGAGAAAAACCTGTTCACGAGTTCCCCTACTTAGTCGTTCTGGGTTCCATATCACACCGGCAGTATCATGGACATCAAGCCTCGCTTCATCAGCTGCTGTTGTGATCTGCGTGTATCGTCCTTCTGTGAGCCGAGATAGCCAGTGCGATGCTTCTATGAGAGCAGCTGGTTGGTGATGTCTTGCTACTTCTACTCGGGTTCGCTCCAAAAGCTGTCGAGTGCGTTTCAAAAGATCAATTCTTTTGTCATGAGCAGCAATCTGTGTCTGAACGGCAGTAAGTTGCCGCTGCTTGTTCTCGGGGCCATTATTTTTTGTTTCAGTCTGAATTTTACCCCCAATTTCCAGAAGGCTGTTCTGATGCAGCTTTAAGCCCTCCTGCAGTTGTGTGGTAGCTGCTTCCGCATCAGATAACCGTTGGTCAAGAGATATCTCTGACGAATGATCTATCCAGCGATCAAGTAGGCTTGGATCAATAAATCGACTTCTACCGTCTTGCCATTTTCGTTCTGCAATACGAGCCTTTTGCTCAAGCTTTTTAAAGTACGGGCGGCGGTCCACCTTCTCTAAGAACTCCTCTTCAGTTTCTGAACTCCATTGCTCCAATCGTGCCTTGAGTACACGGTCGCATGCTTTGAACTGACGGAATGATTGTCGATGCCGTGTTCTTGAATTTTCAAGTTTCCGTGTGCATATTTTCTTTCGTTTCTGTAACTGACGTTGTTTGTTCAGAAGATCTTCGAGTTGCTGCAGTTGGTCTAGCGCAGTGCCTTCTGGAATCAATTCACAGTCAACAAGAATCAGCTCAATCCGTCTTGATGCGGCAGCTAATTCTTCTCGCGTATGGCGGGCCTCGTCAGAGAGTCGTCGGCGATCGTCATCGAGTGTAAGAAGTTCGTGACGGTGCGTGCTAATCCGCCAGACTTCAGAAGGGCTTAGCGTGCTGGGTAGTCCTCGCCGTTCGAGTGATGCCTGCCATCGTGAAGTAGTTTTCTTTTTTCGAATGAGTGCGACTGTCAATAATTCTTTTGATTTGGAGATCTGATCTCGGCGGCTGTGAAGTGACCCTTCTTGTACCGACAGGTGTTCGAGTCGAATGATTTCACTATCAGCATTTGCGGCACTTCGTTCGAGATTGGACGCCGTCGAGAGCTGGCCGTCAGGTTGCAACTCAGCTGGTTTTGAAGCAGTTGGTTTTGATGCAGACAGCTCAGAGCCGAAGCTTGCAGGCCGACGCTGGAACTTCGAAATCTTGGTGTCAAGTGTGTCGCACGTGTGAGTCATGTCATCATGCTGCTTGCTGGCAAGTGAATGCTGCCGACGTGTCTCTTCCAACCGTGTTCCGGAGGACTTGTCCAGTGACCATGTCAAAACAGAGGCAACACCTGTTCCCGCTAAACCAAGTGCAGCGATGACATAGGCGAGTGGGCCAGTTGCAACCGATGGCAAAAGAAGTCCAGAAAGAAGCATGCCCGCACCCACGACAAAAATGCTTCCAAGACCGAGTATCCAGGTGAGTGGCATCACCTGGCCTACAAGCTGTGTCTTCATTTCTTTTTCAAGTAATGTAATCGTCTGCTGTAGTTCTGTTACGCGTTCACCAACACGTATTCTTTTTCGGATGACCGAAGACTGTTCTGTAGCAGCTTCTATAGCGGCAGTGAGACTTGGACCATCAAGCACACCGCCACTTTTTTCAATTTGTCGTTCAGACTGTAGAAGGTCTGACTTTGCACTGGCTACCTTTTTACGAGCACGAGCAACTGCACGTGACGCACGCTTGCAGCTTCGGGCGCGACTGCGTAGCGGGCCGAACGAGAGCGAGAGCCCTTCAGGCAACAAAACCCCCATGGCGTCATCTGTTGCTTTTGGTTCTTGAACGGACACCACTTTTGTGAGCCCGCATAATCCAACTTGCTCGCCAAAACGGCGAGCTGCAAGCCTTGCATGAGCCTCTATTCGTGTTGCGTCAGCAAGAAGGCGTTCAATCTGAGGTCGATCATCCAGGAGGCTGGTAATTTCGACTCTCTTACGCCAAACAGGTGACTCAGTATCGATGTTGGCAAGTTCTCGAGCCAGGCGTCGTCTTTCTTTTTTGCGTTTCTCAACCAGTCGAGAGACATTTTTTTGTTTTTTTACATCGTGCTGCCAACCATCGTAGTCAGGGTGAACTAAGGCAACTGCTCTTAATGACTCGAGTTCCTCAACGGCTTCTCGCCAGGAATTTCGTAGTTGGCTTATCGGCACAGCTTCACGTATTGATTTTTCGGCGGTGCAGGCGCTAGTCAGTGCCTTCTCAAGATTCACTATCTCTCGTTGAGTCTGAGCTTTTTTGATAAAGAGATCACCAACCAGAAATCGGAAGCTGTTCATATTCGCAGCTTCTTGCAATTCGTTGCGTTTCTTCACAAGGCGATGACGGGATGGATTCTCATCACTGCCCTGCTCTAGTCGTTGGATAGCCTCATCGATTTGCCGAATTGTTTCAGCAACTTTTGAACGGTCGAGTCCATTTGCAAGTTCATACAAACGGCTGCCGCAACCTTCGGGCTCCAGGGTGCGGAGCTCATGCAATTCATCGAGACCAAATGCCATGACGTTCGTAAAAGTTGTTTCGTCGATGTCACCTACGACGTCTTGAAGGTAGATGCGACGGGCTTCATCTTGGCTGCCACCAAGTTGCTTAATGGTGACAAGATCTCCTTCATCACCACCGATCCCCACAATTTCATCCTCGTAGCTTGCTTTCGTAAGAGTGGAGATATTGGGGCCTTCGTGACGCCGTTCAATAATATATCGGTGTTGCTCCCGCTCGCCGCGAGGCCCTTTCCCTGTAGCAACAATGAGGCGACCGCTGCAAGGAACCGTCGGATCAAGAACACCACGGCTGAATAAGCTTTCGAACCCAAAGAAGATCCCACGAATGAATTCAAGTAGTGAGGTTTTACCAATTTCATTTGTGCCATGAATGACTTCTATACCTTGCCCCAAGTCTTTAATGACGACCTGTTGGAGACCACCGAAGCGTTCAATTTCCAGTTTCTCAATGTGCATGAATAAGGTTCCTTAGAAGGTAGCCGTGCTTCGTGTTCTGCTTACCTTTTTTATGTGGTTGCGTGAGCGTTAATTATTCGCTTTCGAGAAGTTCAAGTGCCAGCCAGGCTGCTTCGCGATCAGTTTGTGGGTCGAGGGAATCTGTTTCGTTAACACCTGTGACAAGATCAGCAAGTGCGGAGGTGAAGGAGTTGCTTGATCCTGGTTGTCCTCCAGATCGGTTGCGACCAAGAGCTGCCAATGACTCTTCAGTATCTGCAGAAATACTTTGTATCCAAATATGTGGCGATGCTGCAGCACAGCGGTCGCGAAGAATTCTTTTCACATCTGGGACAATTTCGCCAATCTGGAGTCTCCGCTGGATACTTGTGCCGCATGCGATTCGGCAGTCGACAATGACTAATGGGTAAGCATTTGGTGCACCAGCTTCACCATTTGGTATGTGATCCAGTAAAGACTCACAGGATTCCCAGAGTAGTTCTGACAAAGCCTCGATGTCTTCGTCAGCGGACTCGATACGAATTGTTTGCCAGATAACTTCACTAATCGGAAACTGTTTCCAATGGTCTCCTGATCCTTGATGAGTTTCTGTATCGGCTCCGTCGGAAGGGGAGGGTTCATAGAACGCGAGCCCATAGCAGCCTGTGTTGCGTGAGTCTGCTTGGCAAAGTGACTGAACACTTGGGAGTGGAAGAAAATCATTGGGTAATGCGTCGGGAGCATCGGTTGCCCAGATAGTAAGAGTATGTGGCTGAGCAAGATGGCTGGACGAAACATTCAACGGCACCGTATGCCCAGTGTCATGGCTTGTGTTCCAGCCGACGAGGAGTTGTCGGTGGAGCGGCTTAAAGGAATCGTGAGAAGCTGTTCGACGTATGTCCTCGTCGTTAAACACGCCCCACAGCTCTACAGTGGTTGAACGAATTGTTTTGGTCCAGGGACAAAGTGGCGTGGCGAAGGAAAGCCCCTTTGGTTCACCAAGTATGCGAAGATACTCTTGGGCGTCAGTTGGGCTGGGTGTTACCCAGACAGTTTCGCAATTTTTTTCTTGCGATTGAACAATAAGTTCCCGCAATCTGATTACTTGAGCAGGGCTTGCGTAAATAGGGTTTACTATTGCGTTACAAAGCACAATTCCTCGTGCCTCGAATTCGATTGCTCGTCGGTATGCTTCTTCAAGTGTTTTCAGTGTCGCCCCACGTATTCTTTCGAGGAGCGAGCGAGGCATATCTTCTGGTTCTACGATCGCCTTATCAATTGCTGGGTTGCCAACAAAGAGCAGATCGAACATGGTCTCCTCCTCTGAATAATGCCAACAGTTTTTGAGCCGAGCAAAACGAACTCACGGGTCCGATAAATCGCATGGCTGATTTGCTGGTATCGCTAATCTCTGCTTGGTTTGCCTAGTCTTCCATTCCGATGAGGAACTTTACCGACAACCCTCTGAATGCCGCTACTGCAAAAGAGCCGGCTGTTGAGCGAATGCATCGGCAGTTTGTAGACACCAGTCCTTTTCTGCCTGAGAAGGCCCCATGACAGCCAGAAATCGACCGCGGTGAAGAACTCCTTTTTCGATGATTGTCGGAAAGAAATGGCTTTTCAGCACATACTTATGCGTCTTTGGGGCATTCGGTCCCTCGAGAGGAGTTGAGGTCAGAGTTGTGTGATGAATCTCGTCACTTCGAGCAAAGAGTGCAAATTTCTGTTTGTGGGCCGGTAGTTCAAAGAGCACGCATTGCACGGTCACGTCTTCGTGAGCGCAGTCTCGTCGGTAGTTTCGCGATTCTATCGGTTTTGTTTCCCATTCCAATGTGTCTCTGGACCATACTGCAGTGCGCACTGACGTTGCTAATACCGTGCATTCCATTGCAAGTGCGCCATCGCTTTGTTCTCTCAGTGTCTGATTTGAAAGAATGAGTTCTGCAGTGAGAGACTTCTCAAGATTTTTCATTGGGCACCAGGAACTTTGAAGTCGCCATAAAATGCTGGTTTGCAATTGACGTGCATCATTGATGGCATAGATACCGGTGGCATCGTGTTCCCGTATCCATCCATCTTTGAATAGCACAGACGACTCTGGAAACAGAATATGAAGCGTTGAGAATAAGACGTCGTTGGACGTAAGTGACATTCCAGCATTCGGCTCTTGCAGATCTACGCGTGCCGCTACTGATCCAATGGTATTGGTCCACTCAAAACAATTGGAACGGGCGATCTTATTAGGAGTATTCGTGCGAACCCCCCGGTTCAGTTGTTGTTTCGTGATAGTATTGATTCTCATTATGTAAAACGCGTTTGTTGATTCAGTAATCTACCGCAGTAATACAGCGAGTGCATTAATACAGCGAGATTTTAAGGCACTACGGAATATTCTCAATGCTCGTATCGATGGTGCTGTACGCTTGTTTTTAATAGTCACTCTTCAGAGGATACATTGAACCACGATGTACTTCTTTACAAGGAGTTTTCAATGCTTGGTTGCAGTTGTGAGGGGGTTCCGCCTTTAATTGCTATCTCATAAGCTATTCGCAGTCTTCCCTAAAAAACTGCAATATGATCTCAAAGCGGTATGTATTTCGAATTCAACGGTGTTGATATATAAAAATAACACAGTGACAGTAAAGAATTTGTCAAACTTTCGGGAGTTTAAGTAGATGGAAGTTCCTTCAGAAATCGTGGCCGCTGATCTGCTTCGGGCCTACGGTGACGTTGCGGAACTTGCGGCACGCGCGGGAGGTGACGTGCTTCGGGACTGGCGAGGTCGATTTGCTGTCTCTACAAAAGGGCCAAAGGATCTTGTGACAGAGGCCGATGTTGCTTCTCAAAAAACAATTCGTGAAATTTTATTAAGTAGATTTCCAGATCATGGATTTATCGGTGAAGAAGGTGACCCAGACCCAAGCACAGCTCCGTTGCGTTGGATGGTCGATCCACTCGATGGAACGAGCAACTATGTTCATGGATACCCGGCGTACTGCGTCTCCGTAGCCCTCGCTTATCGGGATGAAGTTTTGGCAGGGGCGATCTACGATCCTGTTGCAGACGAGTGCTTTACGGCTACTCGTGGCGGGGGGGCGCGCCTTGAAAATAGGGTTCTTTGTACAACAAATCCATTGCAGCTTTCAGATGCTCTGGTTGCAGTAAGTTTTCCCCCGCATGTGGACCGTGAGTCGCTTGCGGTGACTGATTTTCTTTCAATTATTCCACATGTCCACTCGGTACGAAGAACTGGGTCCACAGCAATTAATCTTGCTTATCTTGCAGCTGGTAGGCTTGATGGATTCTGGGTGCGTCGTATCGCCTGTTGGGACGTTGCTGCAGGTTTATTGATTGCAGCTGAAGCTGGAGCAGCCATCGTTCCCTGCCGTCATTTATCTGACCCTCGTGACGCTCCGTTGCCAAGCCATGTCTCCTTAGAACGCCCTGCATTTGTTGCTGCGGCAAATCAAAAAATTGCCAACGGCCTTCATGATCTGCTGGCTGGGTGAACGCGCCGACCGTAGCGTTCATACGGCTTGTGCACTGCTGATGCGGCATAAACACGCTGAAATACAATGTTTTGCTAGCCCTCAGGGTTAATATCGTTGTAAATTCATAGTAGGTAGAAGTTTGCGCAATCGTTAGAACTTGCCACTTTAAGGCATAGCGGATGCAGACCTGTGTTTATCTTTGCAAGATCGGGAAGAAGTGGGCTTTGGCCTCAGTCAGTCACATAACTAGGCGATTCAACGAATATACAACTCACGGCCGAGCTGTAGTCGGGTGTTTTGTATCTGCAGTGGTAACAAGCTATTCGTCACACCGCCTTTTCTGGTCCTTTACTGTTGGCGTTTGTGTATTACTAGGATTTCTTCGGTGGGACGGGGCATGTTTTGGTCAGGAAATAAGCGGTGGTCAGGTTCAAATTACTCCACAGAAAGTAAGGCAGGTAGAACCAAACCTTTATTACGTTGAAGATGATTCAGGCCGCTTGATTCCTGTGCCGGGTTTTCGCTATCGCGACTTTGTTGATCTTGTTCGGCTGCGAGATGGGTTGCCTGCCCAGCCAGAGGTGCCAGGATTAGTCCTTGAGCAATTACGGATGAACGTTGTTTTGCCATCCGTCAGTGTGAGCGACATCACTCATGCTTCAGTTGATCTTGAGTGTGTTGTTCGAAGTACCCGACCTGGCTGGGGTATGTTGCCACTAAAACTTCCTGAAATGGTTATCACAGACCCTCCTGAGATTGTTGGGGAAGGTGAAGTCATAGTCACAATTGATCCATCACCAGTTAACAGCCCGCAGCCTGTGGTAGGTAATCAGTCCAAGGAATATCCACAGGCCATTGATCGCCATTCGGTTTCAGATGAAGGTTTCTTGATCTGGGTCAATGAAAAAGATGGCATGTCGATAAACGATGCCGAAAAAATGAGTTTTGTAAGCAAGCGTTATACGGTCATGATGCGTGGTCAGATACCAGTTGATGTGTCGCTCGATCGTGATCAGTTGGATATTACATTGCCAGCTGCC
>PKCL01000386.1 GCA_002862165.1 Planctomycetaceae bacterium | reverse complement strand
GAACGCCAGCGTCAGTACGGCTACTCCCTTTAGGTATAATTGATTCACCGCAAACACCTCTGATGGCATCACTCAGGACACCCTGCACCGTTCTTTTGTCGGGCTGAATCTGCCACCCGCTAAAACGTTCACCATTATAGGCAAGACGAAGTTGCAGTCTTTGGCTCATGAAATCAATTCATTTCTCTTGCGAGGTGCTCGGCGATTTGTACGGCATTGGTCGCAGCGCCCTTTCGGAGGTTGTCCGACACGCACCACATTGCAAGTGAGTTTTGATTTGATGTATCCTGTCGAATACGACCAACGAAGACATCATCTCGACCTCCCGCATCTCGTGGCATTGGGTAGCTGGAGGCAGCCAGGTTGTCGTTGACTGTAATGCCAGGGAAATTCGATAAAAGACGAGATGCTTCCTCTGGCAAAAGCGGCTTTTCTGTTTCGATGATGAGGCTTTCGCTATGGGCATCGGCAACGGGTACGCGAACACATGTGGCACACACCCCAATTGTGTTGTCATTAAAAATTTTCTGGGTTTCCTGAACCATTTTCATTTCTTCACTCGTGCTCCCCCCCTCCTTCTCTGAACCAATTTGAGGAATGAGGTTCCCTGCAATTGGGTGAGTGAAAATTTTTGCTTCCTCAGGCGACCCGCTGAGCCAGGCTTGCAGACCCTGTTTGAGTTCCTGCGTTGCTGCTATCCCAGCGCCACTGACCGCCTGGTACGTGCTCACAAGGACGCGTCGAACGCGAGCCGCGTCATGGAGTGGCTTCATGACCATCACCATTTGTGTTGTTGAGCAATTCGGGCTTGCAATGATTCCGTTATGAAGACGGATTGATTCTGGGTTTATTTCAGGAACAACGAGAGGAACGTCTGGACGCATACGGAAATGAGCACTTTCATCAACAACAACAGTGCCTTGTTCTATGGCCCACGGCACAAATTCTGCGGCTACGTCATCTGGCGTGCTCCCGATTGCTATTTGTACATCTTGAAAAGCTTCTGGGGTCAGTGCTTCAACAACAAGCTGTTTCCCGCCGCATTCAATGGTCTTACCTGCAGACCGCTTAGAGGCAAGCAATTTGATGTTTTTCGTTGGGAATTTTCGACTCACAAGTTGATCAAGGATAATTTTTCCAACAGCACCAGTAGCGCCGACGATAGCAAGCGTGTGGATCATAGATTCTGTCCTATGGCGAGTTAAGGATTTGAGTTCTTGTGCATAGTGTTCAAACATTGGGGAAGGAACGCCATGTTAGCAATAAGCATAGCGATTCCGAATTCCATCATGCCCATCGTAAGGCCAATGCCTAAGTGCACAAACATGGCCATCACTAAGTAGAGTGGTCTTGTTAATCGAGGCCAGATTAATGCCGCATAGGAAATTTCCCAAAACAATGCGCCAAGTGTAAGTGCATTGACAATCAGCGGGTGCCAGGCCAGAAACGTAAGGTCAATTGTACGGTATTGAATATTTGCGACTGCACCCCAGAGTGCAGTGCCTTCCCACCAGCTTGCTCCAAGTAATTTGCCACACCCGGAAAAGAAATAGAGTATGCAGAGGTGGACTTGGATTAATCTCATTGCGATCGTTGTTTCGATATTCGGAACAGAGTGAACCTTTCTCAACATGCTGTCGACAGAGAACCTGGCTCCTGCACGGCCAATGATCATAGGTACCAGCATGATCCCTAGAACGTCATCAAAACCAAAGGTGTTCAGGGGTGCACGATTTACAGCACTCACGTAGCCAGCGAACGCAATACAAGCCGCAGTACGCGTGAAACACCCGACGCTTAGCGAAAGAGCTGCAAGAAGGCTTACGGCTGCAAGAAGCCAGCTTGTTGCTGGTGTCTCTGCCACGAAATACCAGCTCCAATGCCATGGCTGGTCGTTGAGTCGCCAGACATTTCCTGCTGATTGCCAGGCGGTCTGGCCAAAGAAACCATTTTGGTCATAAAGCCAGATAGCACTCGACCACGCTAAGAGAGCACCGGTAAGTACTCTAAGGATACCGAGAAGTGCAGGATCGGAAGGTGTAAACCAGAATGTTGCCCATGCTGTCCACCAAGAGATGAGCCATTCTTTGGTTGCGTTGCCAAGATTTTTTACAATGGAGCTGTTTTTCATCTGGACACCCGCTTTCGCCACATATACGTGCCGAGCGGAGTCGTCGTGTCGTCCCCTGCCCTGCCCTCCCTTGTTTCAAAAGTATCTGGCAAATAATGTTCAATGAGTTTGAGCGTGATTTTTTGCCCGTTATGTTCAGTGAGTAAGCGTGTTGCAATGTCCTCAGCAAAAGGTTGCCAGTCACGGGTTGCTGTACGGCGGATCTCTGCGGGTGCCTGTGGTGGTGGTATCATCGCAGAAATCTTTTCTGGAATCATGAAGCGGCGGTGGTAGAGAAGTCGTGGCCAGTCAGAATTGGCATCAGGAAGCGAGCCTTTGAAGACGGTGCCTTCGTCAGTGGTGAGTGTCCACCTGATGGAATGCCCTGGCCCGGGGTTTGGGGCAAAAAAGCGGTATCCGTGACTTAAGCTGAAGGCACCAACAAGTGGACGGAATGGCTGCAAGACAACGTTCGCTAATTCACTTGCGGGAGGCGGTCCTGCAAGTGGGGGTAGGGCCACTGCGAGAATGTATGCCGCGATAAGAGAAGATACAAATAATTGCACGGCAACCGGCCAGTGGCACTTGGTTCCTTTGTGAGTCGCAGGTTGTAATTCTTTTGACATGATAGTTTTGCAGGTTTTCTGAAGTCCCGGCTGGAGTCCCTGCTGGGGTTCTCGTGGTACTTAAAGAACCCATCGGCTTGTCGAGGCGCTCAGCAACAAACATTTCATCTATGGTCGTTACTCGGCTTTTTTTGACAAGCCCAAAAAAAGCCCCCACGGCTCAACGGAACCGCGGGGGACTGTGAATATTTTCAGATCCTATAACATGCTCAGGGTGCTACTGGATTGATGCAGTCTTTTCAATAAGACGAGCATCGGCGATTGAGTCGCTTGCTTCGAAGGACACTTCAACCGTATCACCAGCTGCAAGTTCGATCACTTTTGAGGACACGTTTTCATGGCCGTCGTGCTTCGTTACAACCCGGATCTCATAATCATCCCAAGTAGACCCTGCAGGCAGAGATGAGGTTTCAAAGGTTCGTGTGGTTCCAGACGAGTCTGTCATGTTGCCTGCCAGCCAAACCGTTGCTTCCTCTGGAACATGAACAGTAAGGCTCGTCGTAAGTTGCAAAGTTTCCTCAAAAGAAACTTTGCTAAGTTCACCAGCCGTAACGCTCACAATTTGTGTCTCTTCGACAGGCTTCCCGTTCTCATTGACTACCATCGTAACCTTGTAGTCATACGTTGCGCCTTCCTGGAGGCCTCGGGAAACGAATCGTCGAAGCTTACCTGTTGATGTTGTAGCAGATCCATTCACAAGAACTTTGGCATCATCTGGAACTGAGACAAGAAGGAGAACACCGTCTCTTGGAATCACTTCTGTTGAGTCACTCGGTGCAGGTGTCTGAACTTCCTCGCCAGAGTCACCCGCTACATCACCCACAGGTTCGTCGGTTATGACGCGATAAGCATCGACCGGCATACTAGAAGTCATCGGTGACATTGAGGAATATCCAACACTTGCTGCTGGTGCAGCGTATCCGTAGCTGTATCCGTGGTACCCATAAGAACCGCCAGAGCTACCACCACTGGAGCTGGAGCCGCCTGAGGAACCGTAGAACGAGGAGTGGCTTCCGCCTGAACTACCGTAGCTTGAATGTGCAGCATGACGGTACGCTCGGCGAGACGCCTTCCGCTCCCAATGAGTCATTCTGTGCCCACCTGATGAACTGCTGCCACCGTATGACGACGAGGAACCACCATAGGAAGACGAGCCACCGTAGGAAGAGGATGATCCACCTGATGAACTACTGCCGCCGCTTGAACTCGAACCACCTGAAGAGCCATAAGCAGAAGCGTAACGTTGGTGCCATCCAGCCTGTGCCTCGCAGCAGGCTGACGCCACAATTGAAAGAACGGTGAAAAATCCAATTGAGCGGATGAATCGGTGAGCCAACATGTAGGGCAATCTCCACTGGGAGTTAAAGGTATTACAGATGTCTCGGGAGTTCGCCGATCGAAGAAGCCGAGAGCAGAGCCAACTATTGAATTAGAATAGTTTGACGGCTGGGTAAATCAAGAAGGAATGGTAAAAAATAAGGAATACGGCGAGTGGGATGGATTTGCAAGGAATTCCCGGGGACAATCACGCTGGTTTCACCCAAGAAAACATTGTTTTCTTGCTGTTTTCCATGTTTTTAAGATCTGTCAGCTGGCATGATTTCAATCTGGTCAACTTCGATCTGCCCGGTGGCTCCCATGAGTCCGATCTGTAAGATCGCCTCTCTTGACCAGTTCGGCACTAAAATTGAGCTCGTAACGCGTTGCCATTCGCTGCTGTTCGTTCGGAGGGGAGCAACGAGCCGAGTTGAACGGACTCGGCGTTCGTCGAAAAAACGGATTGCCACGCCTGGTGTTGCCTCGGGTATTCGGCCTTTTCCGAGACGTTGCGCTCGTACCTGATATGAAATTGTGACTTCGCGTACCGCGCGACCATCAATTGGAAATCCCTGAAAGATATGGGCTGGACGTCCGGGTTCACTGTTTTGAAGCAGCAAGTGTCGTTGCCCCAGCGGCGCTTCACCGTTTTCAAGAAGTGTCTCTTGGCGTCCATAGTACCAGGCAGAAGGTGTTTGGCTATCTGGAAGGCACGCTTCAAAACCCGGGTTCGCCAGGCTGGGATTTTCTCCATTCGGAAGGACTTCGCGGCGTTCCTCGGCGTGTCCTGTCATTGGGACGAAGAGGCTTGGTACAAGATCGCTTCGCTCTAACTTCCCCGATTTTTTTTGAAGTCTTACTAATGTCTGCTCGTACCGCTGGCCCACGGGGATAATCATAATGCCGTTTTCAACCAACTGATCGATAAGAGGTAACGGAATTTTTTCGGGTGAGCATGTGACAATAATTTTGTCAAAAGGCCCCTTTTCTTTCCAGCCCACAAAGCCGTCACCAATTTTTGTAATGACGTTTGTATATCCGAGCCGCCGAAGAGTTGCACGTGCGCGTCTTCCAAGTGCCTCATGTATCTCAATCGAATAAACGGTCCCTACCAGTGGTGAAAGGATTGCCGCTTGGTATCCACTGCCCGTACCTATTTCCAAAACTCTGTCGGTAGGCTTGGGGTCAAGTTGTTCGGTCATATAAGCAACAACAAACGGCCCCGAAATCGTCTGGCGTTCTCCAATTGGTAAAGACATGTCAAAGTATGCGAGTGGCCATTGCGAGGTAGATACAAACTCATGACGAGGTGTCATGCGCATGCTTTCAAGCACGCGAACATCGGTAACCCCGCTCTCTGCTATATCTTCACGAACCATTCGCTCTCGGGCGATGGTGTACTGGTCACTCTGGAGTTTTCTGCCACGCAGTGGTGCGTTCGGCTGTCTTGCTGTCGCGGGTAGGGAAATTCCACTACCAAACACTCCAAGCAGCC
Source organism: Planctomycetaceae bacterium (assembly GCA_002862165.1). Taxonomy (GTDB): domain Bacteria; phylum Planctomycetota; class Planctomycetia; order Pirellulales; family UBA1268; genus UBA1268. The sequence continues at coordinate 6,762 of PKCL01000386.1, read as the reverse complement.
CGTAAAGACACACTTTTCTTAAATTTCGCCACATTTTGCTTTATGCCGATCGCTCGTCTTCAAGTCTGCCCCATCCTTGCGGAGCACTGTCTGGTTGTCTTCCTAGGGAGCCCTTTGTGAGTTCGAGGAAGGCGGTTTCAAGATTTATTTCTTCTTCCCTCATTCCAATCAGGCGTTCGCCGCCGGCGATAATCCTTGCAGGAAGGAGTGATGTGTCTACTGTGCGATCGTTGAGTGTTGCCCGAATCGTGCCATTGTTTACCTCTACTTCAGCGATGCCAGGGCAATCTTCAAGAAGGCGAGCTGATTTCTCTGGGTCACCCTGCACTGTAATGCAGATAATAGGTCGTCCACGGACCTGCGCAAGGAGATCTGTTACGTCACCATGAGCAAGGAGTTGTCCATATTCAATAATTCCAACGCGATTGCAAATATCGGCAAGTTCCGGAAGGATATGGCTGGATACGAGGATTGTTTTGCCTAGCTCTTGGAGCCGTTTAAGAAGGCTTCTCATTTCGATTCGAGCACGTGGGTCAAGGCCGCTTGCTGGTTCATCAAGAAGAAGCACTTGGGGGTCGTGTAACAGGACTCGCGCTAGGCCGAGGCGTTGTGTCATGCCACGAGACAAGCTGGTTACAAGTTCATCTCTCTTCACGCCAAGATCAACGAGATCGAGCGAGCGTTCGGCTACTTTTCGGCGGGCATGTCCATCGATACGATACGCAGCCGCAAAAAACTCCAGGTATTCAATGACGCTCATGTCATCGTATACCCCGAAAATATCAGGCATGTAACCGATGGCTCGGCGAATTTCACGTGGATGTGTGTAGATAGAATACCCACACACAGAAGCTTCACCCCAAGACGGCGAGAGGAGCGTCGATAAGATCCTAATCGTTGTTGTTTTGCCGGCACCGTTCGGACCAATAAATCCAAATAAGTCCCCCTGCTCAAGTTTTAAGGTCAGAGACTCGAGTGCAAAAAAGTCACCATATTTTTTTGTGAGGTCAACAGTTTCGATCATGAAAAATACTTTTTTTAGTCAGAGTGTTTAGTTGCGGACTTCGAGGACAATTCTCCAAAGAGTTGTTTCTCCTGCGTTTTTAAAATCATCGCCTTTGGATTCAGCTTTTTTTTGTGGCATCCATTTTGTGGCAGGTGGCCCCTTTCCAACAAGGATAATGCGATTCAAAACGAGAAGTCGAGTCATGTCGATATTCTCAAGCCGTCCTGACTGCAGGCCAGTGTACTCTGGTCCACCGGTCGCCCGATGCATGCCAGCCACTTCTAGAATTCGCAGAATGTCACGATCGTCTGATTTCCAACGAGCCGAGACATTGCGGTCCTTCACGGCACGTTTTTTCGTGAGAAATGCCCCTAAAGATTGAGGGCCTCGTCCGGCGTCGAGGTCGAAGGTTTCGCCGGGATGCAATGTGCCAACATTATAGAGCCAGCCGGCGTGCATCAGGACGCAGTCTTGGAGTGGTGTCGGCAGCTGACTGGTGAGTGTTCCACGCAACGTTCCCTGCCCGGTTCTTCCAAGTGTCGATTGTATGGGATCAGTGGGTAGTCGTCCGATCCAGTTGGCTTCAAAAAGTTGGCTCGAAGCAGCGGCAATAGAAATGTCTTGGAGTTCTGATGCAGCAGGGCCATAGTGATAAGGTGTTCCAGCGAGCGAAGCGTGTGGAGCCAAGGCGTCAGGCCCACCGATATTTCGGCCAGCTGCTGCAAACCAGCTTACAACTGAACGAAGATCATTCTCCATAGTGCCTTTAGCCGGACTGACAGACAGATCAAATTGGCCATTGCTAGATGCCCAGATGCCAGCAAAGCTACTTGCTCTACACGTCTGTGTCGCCTGATCGATATCGAAAAGTCCAGCAGTGTGAATCTGCCATCCATCTGCTTTGAATTGTTGCGACGTCGACCATGTAATTCCAGTAAATCCAAGGACGATCAGTGGCAAAGCAAGCCACGTCACCCATCGAAACCGCTCACTTCGGCGGGCAATCCACCAATCGAGTGGATATATTGCACAGACATAGAGCAGGCCGATGAGTGCGATGAGTTCAAATGGAATCACAGACACACCAATAAAACTATCGATAGCGAGTCTCAATTGTCCGGCGAGGTCGAGGCCGCCTCGCCGTACCTCCCCTGCCCTTCCGTCTGAGTCACCACTATTCTGGATGTGGAGCAGGTTCAGTAAAAGCGAGTCAGTGCCGGACCAAGAACGAAACGTTTTGGTATCGAGATCAACACCGATCCATGTTATTTGCCCAAAGCCGTACGCCCGCCGTACAACAAGTGGTGGATCATTTTCCGCACTACCAACGGAAGCCTCAATGATTCCATCAATATCAGCAGGATCAGCAAAAATTGGAATCTGTAATGTTTCAAGAGCGCGCCGGGCGAGTGGTCGATTCGCTCGTGCGTAGGTCTCCAAAGCAGCAGCTCGACGTAATGGAATCATCCGATCAAACGTGCCGGGCAGCCATGGTTCTATAACTGGTGAAGCTGATAAGGCAGAGGGAAGTGACATGCCTGCCATAAACAAAAGGTCACCCCCCTGTCGTATCCAGGCATCGAGCTGGAGGAGTTGTTCATCAGAAATGCCCTGCTTGATTGCGTTTCCGCAGATGATTGCTTTATCAACTCCGTCGAACATCAGGCCCGCAGGACCAAACGCGGGTGAGACCGGAATTGATGTGGTCTCTGGATTTGGAGAAACTACGAGCATGCGTGAACCGTCTTCCCGAGCAGCAAGACGAGACACCCTTTCTGCATTTACAAGGTCGCCAAGAAGGAGCAAGGTTTCCTGGCTCGATTCCAATGGTTGTGGAATTCGCAATATTGTTGACTCGATCACCTGCTCTTGAGGCGAGCCCGGCCTACTAGTGTCAGGGTTCTCTTGGTCGATGACAACAGCCCGGATAGTTGTGCTTCGACTACCGAGCTTTACAAGAAGACTGGCTGACCAACGTGTGTCGTTGATTGAAACAGGGCGCACGAGTGGTGATCGGAGCCATTGTCCGTCAGGATCCATGGCTTCTACTGCAACATAACGCGTTGGCGACTCTACAAGAGCTTTTGGCAGGTGCAGTGTTACTGGGTTCCAATGACCTGCACGCGTCATATTGTTGAGGCCAACATCAGCTGATACGGCGTTATTTTCAGTTGACGCTTCCACAACTGCTGGCACAGCTAGAAACAGTAAAAGAGGAACGAAGGCCATCCGCATGCACATCATGGCTTCTCCGCATCCGGGCAGGTACACAACGTTTGTCCACAGCCGGGACAACCCTGCCCATATTTTTTTGCCACTGCTTTCTCGAGGTCTATATTGGCAACATTTGCAATGGTTACGAGCCATGCGAGGACGTCGGCAAACTCGAGAGCTTGTTCTTCCGGTGAACCGCTCCGAAGTGCTGTCGCAAGCTCACCGATTTCCTCAGTCAGCCACATGAATGTTCCCTCGACGCCACGTGCAGCATCTTTGTCGTGGTACATGTTGCGAATGAGTTGTTGGAACTCACGAAGTGTCATGAGGCATCTTCTATATCGTGTGCGGTGAAATATATTTTGTGCGGTGAAACTCCTCCGTGATGATACCAGAGCGAAACTCTATTGGCATGCAGATCTCCGGCGAAGTCTGAAGCTACCGGCAAGAAGCCGATATTGAGTAGCGGCCGCAGTTTTCAGCAAATTTCGTGTATGATCGTAATGGATTTTTTTGGTGGAGGGAGTTTCAGAGGGTGGAAAATGAAGGAGGTCTGGTAAATTACTTCCGAAGCTCTGAGGTTATATTTTCCTTTGATGCATATTGAATATTCAAGAAAAGTGAGTGTTTACACGAATCATGCCTGCCCATCCATCAGTTCGTATTTTTGATACCACGCTTCGAGACGGAGAGCAGTCTCCCGGTGCGAGCATGAATCTCACCGAAAAAATTGAGATAGCGCATGCTCTATCTCAACTAGGCGTAGACATTATTGAGGCTGGTTTCCCAATTGCTTCACCGGGTGATTTTGAGTCAGTTCGTGAAATTGCTCGCGCTGTAAAAGGGCCAGTTATCTGTGGTCTTGCTCGGTGTAGTGACAAGGACATAGACCGTGCATGGGAAGCGCTTTCTGAAGCAGCGCGTCCGCGGATTCACGTTTTTTTGGCAACCAGTGCTATACATCGTGAGTTTAAGCTACGCATGGATGAAGATGAGGTTGTTCGTCGAGCAGTCGAAGGTGTTCGCCGGGCGAGAGGCTGCTGTGAAGACATTGAGTTTTCACCGGAGGATGCTGCTCGTACAGAAATAGATTTTCTTTGCCGAGTTGTCGAAGCGGTGATCGATGCTGGAGCGACTACGGTCAATATTCCTGACACAGTTGGTTACGCGACGCCTCAACAAATGTTTGATGTGATACATGCGATTAAAAGCAGGGTTCCAAATATCGACAAGGCTGTCTTAAGTGTTCATTGCCATGACGATCTTGGATTGGCTGTGGCGAATAGCTTGGCTGCCGTTCAGGCTGGGGCTGGTCAGGTTGAGTGCACAATCAACGGGATTGGGGAACGGGCTGGAAACTGTTCTCTTGAAGAAGTCGTGATGGCTCTTCGGACAAAAGCGGACGTCTATAAGTGTCAAAGTCAGATTGTGACGCAGCGTTTAGTCCCAACGAGTCGACTGGTTGCCAACATCACGGGAATTCAGGTGCCAAGAAACAAGGCGATCGTCGGCCGAAATGCGTTTGCGCATGAGGCAGGTATTCATCAAGATGGCATGTTAAAAGACCGAAGCACCTATGAGATTATGCGACCGGAAGATGTTGGTCTAGAACGCACGAACCTTGTGCTCGGGAAACATAGTGGTCGGGCCGCTCTGGCAGATCGTGCAGCTGCGCTTGGATATCAGTTAACTGGGGAACAGTTGCAGACAGTTTTTGAACAATTCAAGGTGCTTGCTGATCGAAAGAAAGAAATCTATGACGGTGACATTGCGTCACTCTGTGAACAGCAATTTGCCGTGCTGCCTGAACTCTTTGTTTTTGAAGGGTATTCAGTTTCGTGTGAAAGTGGTGCAGCACCGACAGTGACACTTCGTGTTCAGCAAGATGGCAAAAGTCAGGCAGTATCAATCACCAGTGGTGACGGCCCGATCGATGGGATTTTTCTGGCGATTGAGAAACTTACGGGTATCACAACGGTCTGTCGAGATTTTCGTGTCCAAGCCGTCACTGTTGGAAAAGATGCGCAGGCAGAAGTGTCTGTTGAACTTGAAGCAACTGCCGAGCGTTATCGCGGTGAGTTGCATCGAGGGAGAGGCGTGTCAACGGACTCACTGGAGGCTTCAGCAAAAGCATTTCTTGCTGCTGTGAATCGCGTTGCAATGGGAAGGCAACCAAGGCTTCATCCACAGCAGTTGTAAGCATTTCTATCTTCATTACCCGAGCAACTTCATTACCTGAGCAACTTTTTAACCCGAGCAATTTGCTGACTCGAGTAAATTTTAAATGGCTTCTTCGCCACGCTCTCCTGTTCGAATCCGAACGCATTCTTCCATTGGTATGACAAAAATTTTTCCGTCACCAATTTCTCCAGTTTCGTTTGATCGCCCACCCCTTTGGATTGCTTGAATGGTTGGTTCGACAAATTCATCATTGACTGCAATTTGAAGCTGCACTTTACGCAGTAGATTGATAGCAATTTCGTGGCCGCGATACGTCTCAGCATGACCTCGTTGACGACCGAATCCTTGCACATCAAGAATTGTCAGACGAAAAACGTCGACTTCTGAAAGAGTTTGTTTCACTCGTTCGAGTTTATCTGGTTGGATGATTGCAATAATAAGTTTCACACGTGCCGCCTTTACGTTTTCTCCTTTACGTTTGCTTTAGCATAGACTGCCTTCGGCTGCAGTATCCAGCCTGTAATATGATACAGATGCCCCGACCTAGGCGAGCTAGGCGGACTGCTCGCCCAAGCCATTGGGGCATCCATAAAGGACGGGTTTCAAAAGCACTCGATTTTCTATGGTGCTTTCGGTGATGAGAGTGCGACTTTTATGGCGGATGTTAAAGATTTTCTTGTCGCAAGGATTTGATTCCCACTTCTTCTAGATTCCTGAGGAAATCAGATTCAGCCGTTCGGTGAGCGGCTGCTGCAACGCTTTTTGTATGGACTGAGGCAATGAACCAGGATCGCTTTTTAACGTCCCCAAGATCAGAGCGTTGCAACTTGTGTGCCAGAAGGCTGTTTTCACTTCTGACGGGGGTGCTATGGGTTTGAAGTGTCGGGAAAGGCAGCACAAGGTGTTTCTGTCAGCAGGCTGTCTTCCCTTAAACTTCAAGATTCAGAGCACCACATGCATGCACCGACTGCCTTTATTTGAGGCAGGACGCCAGGGTGCATCTACATTGCTGCGGTACACCGACAGTATTAACGAGCCAGCAATAAACACCATGATGGTTTCGGATGAGCATGGCATTGCAGTATCGCCGTTATGACAAGACGAAAGAACTAGAAGACGCCGAACGCTACACCAAGGAAAACAAGATCGGCCTATGGTTTGACAAGAACCTAATAGCCCCATTGGGTTGATAGCGTGGGACTGGCGGCGGAAGGAAAGCGGCGGAGGGAAAGCGGCGGGGGAAACGGCAGCTACTTGCCTCCGTATGGCTCCGCAGGTGTAGTTGGTGCGTCGTCCAGCATGTTGCCGAACTCGTCATCTACCGGCTCGTCTTCTGGTGGATCGTCTCGCATAGCTTCAGT
>PKCL01000261.1 GCA_002862165.1 Planctomycetaceae bacterium | reverse complement strand
GAGCCTTGGCAATGCCGCGCCGGACCCAGGATCCATCCGATGTCGAGACGCGCGGACGCTCGCTAAGCGTTTACCAGCTGATGTAAACAAGTGTTGCTCTTCAACGAGACCGGTCATCGGATGAAGTATTACTGAGCGAATGAGCGGCCCATCAGGCGAGTCGATTGTGCTACGAATTTCCAGGCGACCGTCAGCTGCCACAAATGGGCCTTCGTGCCTATCCTGCGGACTGAAGCGAACTAACCCCAGCAGTTCCGGCATCCAATCTGCTCGAATCGGCACCACCTGGCGAGCTGAAGACTGTTCATACTGATCGTGCTGACAGAACAGCATGATTGGGGGTTCGTGTCGTCGTATCCAAAGCCAAAATAAGTCGTCATTGCTACCAATATCGAGCTCATTTCCGGTAAGCGATGTCTGTGCACGCAAGCGAAATCGTCGCGGAGGCTCACAAGCAACCTGCGCTGAAAGCCTCGGTACACCCGGCACTGAGAGCACCGCCTGAGACGCACTGTAACTTCGTACGCGTGATGTGTTGTCCTCAACAGCAGCAATGATTTGCTCACGAGTCGGTTGCGCTGGAAGCGTTCGCGGTAAGGGCATAACGCCAACTTGATAACCACGAATAACATTGGGGCAACTGGCGCCACTGCCTGCGATGAGAACAACAACCGTCACAAATAGAATCAATGGCAGCGATGCGTATGATGTTGATTTATCAATAAAAGTCATGACTCACCTCCAGACCATAAGAGGGAGGCTAAGCGATCCTCTAAAGCCGCATGTTCTTCAACTCCAGGCATGACCGCTACGACTCGATATTCACAATCCCGGCGACGACAGACAAGCGATACGATCTCTTCCGTTTGACTACCGGCATCTCCCTCTTCCTCTTCTTCACTAGGGCTTTCAGCAAACCGAAGTACTTTTCTTCGAAGAAGTTGTAGAGCCAACAGATAGCGCAGCGCAGCTTCCTCAGGCTGATCCGCGAGTGACTCAAGAGTATCGAGGAGAACTTCTACAGGAGCGAGAGAGACTCCACCGTCAGTCTGTTCTGGAACAACACTTCGCCACCATGCGAGCGTTCCATCGGGAGCGGATTCCCAAGCATCATGCGACCAGTCGTGACGCACAAGATTGCCTTCCTCACGAACAAGCGCAGAAAAAATGACATCACCGGCTTTGAATTCAGAACCGGTTTGGTTACAGGTCGGCGATGGTCGCTGAATCTTGAGGTCCATAGATATTTCCCGTGTACAGATTCGGCCTTTTCCCCGAATGTCGCGTTAGGAATTGGTGAACCCTACCTCTAGAGAACACGTTCTTTTCTGACAAGGCGAGTCACCGAAAACTGTTCTGTCGTGGCAAGATGCGAGAGATGGGCGCTAGCGGCTTGTGAGAATGTCGACTAATTCGAGAAGCCCGCCTGCTTCATAACCACCAAGAACATGATCTGCCACGTCCTGCACCTCGTGGCGTGCATTTCCCATCGCAACACCGAGACCCGCCCCAACGATCATCGGAAGGTCATTTCTGTCGTCACCCACTGCACAGATACCCTGCGCAGAAATTCCCCATGATTGTGCAATTTGCAAGACACTCGACCACTTATCAATGCCAGCCGGTGCTATCTCACAAAGCCAATCAGAATACCGAGGGCTGCGTATCGTATGCACCGACAGCACATTCGAAAAACGTGTCTTGAGTGCAGACTCTAGTTGCTCCATCTCATCAGCAGACCCCATGACAAAACCTGAAAAAATTTCCTCCGGAAGAGATTCACAAAGCGTTGGCGTTACGCGAGCCAACTGTTTGTTCCATTGAAGATATTCACCAAAACCAGTCGTTGTGCCATCCTCGTTACGTGCGACAAGTGTGCGACAGTAGAAGTCAAAACCTTCGTTGAAACTGTCTGTGTAGAGAACCGGTTCGTGGCCAAACTCGATAATACAGTCAAGAACTTGTGCGAGCACATCGTCTTCAAAGCAGGACCGGAAAAGAGTCTCATGATTTGAGGGAACCTTAACGAGTGCTCCCGAGGCAGTTACAAGCGGCCCGCAGAGGCCCAATGCGGCCGCAACAGGAAGGGCATCTCGATATCGACGGCCAGTTGCTAGAATGACTCGAATGCCAGCAGCCTGAGACTCAAGCACCAATTTCCTGGCAGCGTCTGTCACTTCGTGTCGACTATCTGTGACAGTACCGTCAATGTCCAACACAAGAAGTTTTATTGACTGAGCCATGCTGTTTGCCCTTTAGGAAAACTGCTAAAAAGACATATGGCCGGTGTACCAGATGCTTCGAATATCATATCGACGGACCAGACATGACAACTGATAATTCAGAAATTCCCTTCAGCCCAGTCTCTTCTGCCGGAGAAATACCGGTTGGAGAAGGCCGCACTTTTGAGGTTGCTGGGCGACTCATCGCCGTTTTTTTCGATGGTGAATCGTACCATGCAATGGACGATCTATGTCCGCATATGGGTGCTTCATTAGGCTCTGGTCCTTTTGTTGATGGCATTGTCACATGTCCCTGGCACGCCTGGCGATTCCAAACATGTGACGGAGCCTGGTGCGACAACCCAGCACTCAAGGTCGACGTTTTTCCAGTCCGAGTCGCAGATAACATGGTTGAGGTGCAGGTGCCAGAAAGCATGGAAAAGGAATAGAACCACATATTGCCGGCTTGCACGCTAGTTCCGCTTTGGATGAATTCTAGGACCGAGCCGATAGCTCGAAGTATTGGGTAGGTTTGAAGGCTTACTGAAGAGTCAGTGACTCTCCCGGCGCCATGACATGCGGCGAGGCAATGCCTTCCTCACGGACACGTGCGGCCCACTTCTCCACGTCCTGTTCAATTGGGGGCCATGTGCCGTAATGACACGGCAAGACCGAATGTGGTTTCAGAAGACGAATTGCTTCAAGCGAGTCATCAGGGCCCATCGTAAACATGTCGCCGATTGGAAGAACAGCCACGTCGAGTCGCTTCCCTTGAGAATCCACCCTGCCAATGCGTTCCATGTCAGAAAAAAGACACGTATCACCAGCCAGAAATATTCGCTTCCCCCCTACCTGAAGAAGCCAACTCGCTGCCGATCCAGCATACGTGCCATCAGGAAGACTCGACGAGTGGTGTGCCATTTCCATCTTGGCAGCACCACCAGGCACATTTGTCGTGCCTCCAAGATTCATACCAACTGCACCTTCGATGCCTTGTTTACTCAGCCACTCAGCTATTTCGAAGGCACAAAAAACTGGGCATTTTAACCTTCTCGCGATTGCTACAACATCAGCAGTATGATCAAAGTGGCCGTGCGTCAGCAGAATAGCATCACAATTTATTTCAGATGCTTTGAGGGCTGAGGTTGGGCATTCATCCAGAAATGGATCGACGAGAAGAACGCCTGCGTTGGTGTCCACAAGGAACGTAGCGTGTCCTGTCCATGTAATTGTAACGGCCATTTATTTCTCCATGCAGACGAGTTTTAGGATTTCAGCAGAAGCAGCAACAACCTCGTTCACTCATTTGGACGAAGTCTTTTCATCATGAATTTCTTATATGCCTCCACACCTGGCTGGCCGTAAGGATTTGTTCCAACAAGCCTACCCTCAACTACGGTAGCAAGCATAAGCAACTGCAGAAGCTGACCAATGATGAATTCATCGATTTGAGGCAGATGAATAGTTGCCGTTGGGCGTTTTGCTGAGGCATACGCTTCGTTTGTGCCGTCTGTCGCAGCTGCGAGCATGGTCGGCCATGTCGTACCGACAAGGTCATCGAGTTGGTCTTCATTGCCAGACGACCCGCTCAGCGGAGGCAGGCCAATATGATCACGTCGAGACTCTCCAACACAGAGATTCGTGATGATCTTGTCTCTGCGTCCATCTTGATGCTGCTGCCCTCGTGAGTGCAGGTCACGAGTGGTCACCGCAGTCAGCGGCGTAGCACCCTTTTCATCTTTCCCAAGGCTCTCAGAGAGCAACTGGTCATACCAGAGACCGACCGACTCAAGCTGATTACTCCAGCTTGAAAGAACCCGAATGGTTGCTCCCATTTTCTTCTCAGCCAAATGGGAAATTGCGACGTACTGCAAAACAGGATTTTCAGAAACCGGTGACTCGCGGAAGCGTTGTGTCATTGCCGCAGCGCCTTCGAGCAGGCGAACAATATCGACACCAACGATTGAAGCAGGCAGAAGACCAACCGCAGTAAACACAGAGAACCGTCCGCCGACACCATTGGGAATCCCAAAAACATCTGGGCATCCGATTGTTTTTGCCAAGCTGGCAAGTTTTCCACTCGCTCCTGTTACTGGAACAACTCGCTCCGCCAGCAACTTCGCATCACCGCCGACTGACGCATGCAACGCACTGAGGAAAAGTCGTGTCGCTGCGGCAGTCTCAAGAGTGCCACCACTTTTGCTAACTACCAGCATTGCCCATTGAGCAAGAAGATCGTCTCGATCAACTCCGTGGGGATGCGATTGAAGCACATCGAGGAGGCCCTGTGCAGAATCGTTATCAATATTGAAACCTTCGAATGACAGACGTGGCCGTCCACCTCGTTCACCACGAGAGAGTTCGTTATGAAAAGGATGGCAGCACGACTCAAAGAGCGCGCGTGTGCCCATGTACGATCCACCGATACCAAGCACGACGACACGATCCACTGCTTCTCGCAAACGTCGGGCTGTTTGGAGTATTGAAAACAGCTCGCTGTCTGGACGGCTCGTTCCATAATCAGCGAGGAGACGCTCCGGCAAATCAATAAACGCTGGGTCAAGCGGCTCTGTTCCAGCACTCTCTGTCCTCCAGCGCTCAAGATCTTGAAGGCTCATCTTCCTCGCTTCGGCGAGTGGGCTATCAAGTGCATCCAACTCCGACTGTTGGATACCACCGGTAGCCAGCACGGCTGTGGCGTCATAAGAAATTGGATCATTGGCAGGTTTGGATCGCGCGGCGCTCATATTCAGTGGTGCTCTTTAAGGACAAAATGCAAGATACAAAAACTCTGATGCTCAACTCATTCGGATGCTAGGCTTGCATTGAACGTGCATCACACATCATTGAGACCGCGAAACCTTACCGGAGAACAGGATGGCTGAGCAACTCTTTCAAATAACAAACACGATTGCCCTCCTTGCGTGGATCCCACTGATCATCTTTCCAGGGCAGCTTTTTATCCGTGATACGCTATGCAAACGGCTTATCCCCGGAATACTAGCCATGATCTACTTGGCTACTATCGCGTGGAGATTCACCATCGAGGGGCCCCCGCCGGGTGATGTGATGACAATTTCTGGACTTCGGAATGCTTTTGGTGATGACTTTGTATTCGCGGCCGCTTGGACTCATTATCTTGTTTTCGACATGGTCGTTGGAACCGTGGTGGCGAAGGAGGCAATAGCCTGTCGCATTCCATGGCCGCTTCGAAGCCTTTCTCTGGCACTCACTTTTCTTTCAGGCCCGGTTGGGTATCTGACCCATCTTGGCTTCCGGCTTTGCTGGCAACACGAACGTCAGGCGCCCCCCCTTGCAGACTCTTCCTCTGCAACCGACAACTGAGTAGAAATGACCGCTGCCATTCCTTTTCTTTTCGCGGAGATTCTGTTGTGACCGAGCATGAACTGATCCAAGAACTCAAAGACAAGAATAACTCGAAGATAATCATGCTTGTCGCGGATGGGCTTGGTGGTCTGCCGCTTGAGCAAGGTGGTAAAACAGAACTTGAAACTGCCGTGACACCAAACCTTGATAGGCTCGCTGGAATTGGCACAAGCGGTTCAAGTGTCCCTGTACTACCTGGCATCACGCCAGGTTCAGGCCCCGGACACCTTGGTCTTTTCGGTTACGACCCACTTCAGTTCAAGATTGGCCGAGGAGCACTTGAAGCAACTGGTATCGGCTTTGAACTCGGCCCCAACGACGTCGCGGCTCGAGGAAATTTCTGCACACTCGACAGCGATGGTCTCATCAGTGATCGACGAGCAGGTCGCATTCCTTCAGAAGAGAGTTTTCAGGTTGTTGAAAAGCTCCAAGCCGTTGCAATTGATGGCCTCGAAGTGTTTGTAAAGCCTGTAAAAGAGCACCGTTTTGTTGTGGTGTTTCGAGGAACTGGCCTCGATGGCAGAGTTGCTGATACGGATCCTCAGGCTGTTGGAGTACGGCCTCTGGAACCACAGCCACTCGACCCTGCCGCCACAGCAACTGCCGACGTTGCAAAAGAGTTTGTTCGCCAGGCCTGTGAAATCCTTAAAGACGAGCCGAAAGCAAATGGACTCACGTTGCGGGGCTTTGCTAGCAAGCCAGCCCTACCAACATACGAAGAGCTTTACGGTCTACGTGCTGCTGCAATTGCGGTGTATCCCATGTACAAGGGTCTCGCCAGTCTGGTTGGTATGAAACTCGTCGGCACACCGCAGACACTCAGCGAACAGGTTGACGAATTGAAAGCCTGCTGGAATGACTATGATTTCTTCTTTCTGCATTTCAAATATACCGACTCGACTGGCGAGGACGGTAACTTTGCGAACAAAGTGAAACAAATTGAGGAACTCGACAAGATGATTCCTCGCATTGAAGAGCTCAACCCTGATGTACTCATTGTGACCGGAGATCACTCCACTCCAAGTAAGCTCAAAAGTCACTCATGGCACCCGGTACCCACACTGTTAGTCGCTGATACGTGTCGTCCAGACGGATCGACTGCGTTTGGCGAGCGAAACTGCCTCAGTGGCGGACTTGGACAATTTCCAGCAAAGCATCTTATGCTCCTTGCCATGGCTCATGCTGGCCGCTTCGGCAAATTTGGTGCTTGATTGTATTGCCCGACGCACGACACCCGTGCCACTAGGCAATCCCAACGAAATCAGAAACAGACGCGTGCATACGAGCAGTTTCGGATCCACCAGCACAGTAACGCTCTCAGACGAGAGAGAAGTTGCTCAAAGAAAGCGGCCGTTGGACAGCTTCCTTAACGCCATGTCGACAACACGAAAGATCTACGACTTTTCAAATATGTACTGAGGGATTTTCATAAGTTCACCATCACGAAGAGCAGACTGATGAGCCACGATCCCCGCAACAGTCATATTGAGTGATTGCGCAACATCAATCCAAGGCTTTCTATCACGAAGTATCGCATCGATGAATTCACTTGTCAGGTGTCCGTGCGAACCACCGTGTGATCCTCCACGAACCTGCGGGGGCAATGCCGGACGCACCGTAGGTATCAAAGACTTTTCATCTTTTTGGCCATACACCCTGCCCTGCTCGCCGCGCGCTGACGGCATATCCCATGACACTGCCATGCGTGACATGCCTTCCTCGGTTGTTCGAAAAAGACCTACCTCTGATCCGAAGGGATTTTTATATCGATTGTTTTTAGCCTGGAGGTGAGGCACGACACTTGGATTACCAAGAGCGGACACCTCCGTGAATCGCTGACCGGTCACCCCAACATAAAATGCTGTTGCATGTGTTGGATACCATTGAGGAGGCAGTCCTTTCCGCCATCCATTTTTGTCAACAGCTCGCGTTTGAGGGTTGTATCCACCAAGTGGCTGCCCAAAGTAGTGATAGTATTCTCCCTCCGAATACACAATTTTTCCAAAATCACCGTTCTCATACTGCTGATGCCATGCATAGAGATCTTTATGAAAGCATGATGTTTCAAACATCATATAGTGCTGACCTGTTTTTTTAACCACCTCAAAAAGCCTATCCGCGTCTTCGAGAGAACCAAAGACTGCGGGCACAGCAGAAGCAACATGCTTGCCTCGCTGGAGAGCTTTGATTGCTAAATTTGCATGACTCGGTGCATCTGTCGCAATATAAACTGCTTCAATCGTGTCGTCATCGAGCATTGCTTCACAGGATTCATACGTTTTTTTGCAACGACATGCCTTTGCCAGCTCTGCCCGACGATCTGGAAGTAAATCAGTCACCGCTGACACTTCTACATTTGGGTGATCCTGAAACCCGAATTGTGCACCAAACTTGCATAACCCAAATCCTGCAATCCCGATACGTATTTTTCGATCAGAAAAAGGCCTCCAGCCGCCTTCTGCCAGTGTCTCTTGCTCATTGTTTTCAAACCCTGCAATCACTCGACCACCTGCATCGACAGGCCTGTCATCGGCCCGAAGCACGGTGGATGTCAACACTGTGCCGGTAGTGCTGAGCGCTACGGCTCCACAGCCAGTGCGCGTAAAAAAATTTCTCCGGGACATTTCTTCCGGCTTCAATCTCTGCATCACAGCACTCCTTGCATACTTAAACCCATTGAATAATTTTGGATCTGAATGATTCCGAATCAAAAACGTTCAACATTCTAAGCGACGTGCCTCCATTCTGCATATCGTGCTTTCGCCTGAGAAATAGGACGTCCTGCGGTAGCAATTCCCTGCGGTAGCAATGCATTGTGCAACAGTGCCACGCGTCTGCAACAGTACCGCTCGCTCAACTATTATGTCCAACAAGCCAATCAAGCTTTCGCACCTTGAATCCTTTCAAACTCATGCACAAAGAGCCCACTACGAAGCTTAGGCTCAAACCAGGTGCTTTTTGGAGGCATGATTTCATCTGCATCAGCAACCGCGAGAAGTTCATTTGCACTTGTCGCGTGCATGGAAAAAGCAACACCTTGATCACCCGCACGTCTCTCTAATTCTTCACAGCCTCGGACTCCTCCTACAAACGCAATTCTTGAATCTGTCCGTGGATCACCAATACCCAAAATTGGCGCGAGCACACGGTCCTGCAGAAGAGCAACATCAAGGCTAGCAATCGGATCATTGCGATTTATCGATGACTCCGGAAATGTAAGAAGCCACCACTCACCAGCAACAAATACAAGAACTTGTCCAGGTTTTTCAGGAGTTCCCTTACCAGCTTTTTCAAGAGAACCAATCTCTCGCAACTTTGCAAGAAAGTTGTGCGGTATAAGACCATTCAGATCTGCCACAACACGGTTGTACGGCAGAATCTTGAGCTGGTCATGTGGAAAGACAACTGCTAGAAATCGTCCGTACTCTTTTGTATCACTAAAGTTTTGATCAACCTGTTTTGATGCTGTCGCTGCACGCTCAGCACCAGCCGACCGATGATGCCCATCGGCAATATACAACCTGTTCAACCGACCAAATATTGATACGTACCGCGATGGATCAGCAACACACCAACCTGTGTGTTGCACACCATCAGGAGCAATGAAATCAAACAGTGGTGACGATTGCAGATCAGCCTCCATCATTGAATAAATTGTTGCGCCGCCATCATCTGGAACATCACGGAAACATAGAAAAACGGGCTCCGCGTGGCTTGCCGTGGCTAGCAAATGACGAGTTCGATCATCTTCTTTATCCGGCCGTGTCTTCTCATGCTTTCGAATTTCACCAGAGCGGTACTGCTCCGCCTCGACGCATGCCACAACACCCACCTGAGCGACACCTTCTCGTATTTGGCGGTACAAATAGAGACTTGGTTGCGACTCTCTCTGAAGCACTCCTCCGGCGATCATAGCCTGCAGGTTGTCACTTGCTTTCTCATACACTTTTGATGCATATGAATCGGTCTGCTCTGGCAAATCGATTTCTGAGCGTACAACGTGCAGAAATGATTTCGGTTTTCCTGCAGCACGCTCCCTTGCTTCACTTGTTGAGATAACGTCGTAAGGATCACTCGAGACTTCTGGAGCATCCTCAAAGGAGGGTCGTAATGCGGTGAAAGGATGTATCCGGATCATGAAGTTACCTTAGTGGGTTTTGCAGTAAGAGAATGTGGAGAATACCTCTTCTTACTACGGCGGTGCAAACTCTGAGAATCTCTGACGGGCAAGGACATGCTTCTGAGACGAGATACCAAAAGAACAGGTTTTTCTGGATTGAATTCAAGCATCTAGATTACATCTGAAATGTATCCTGCAGGTTTCTTTGAATAATCTGATCCTCCTGCGTTCTGGTACCTTATTTGGGAATACCTTGTAGTATTGACTGCACTTTTTGATAGGTGGTCTTCATTAGAAGACGTATGCTTGTGCCATCTGTTGATACATCATGCTCATGTCAGAATGAGGTCTGTTTGATGATTCGTTCACCAGCAACGCTTACGATCGCGAATTTCAATCGTCAGACACTTGCCGATCTTCTCAGGCCTGTTCTTGACCGCGCAATGACTCAAGGCATGGTTGGAACCAACGTGGTCCTTGAGATTGTGGCCGAAGCCCTCAGCAAAATCGGTGACAGTGAGATACGGACATTTCTTGACCCCAACACCGGCAAACTCCGTGGTGGTCTTGAGATTCGCATTGAAGAGACTCTCAACATGTCTAAGAAGTGGCGCGACTGGGATGCTGAATATGGCCATGAAGACTGGATGCTCCGCAAGAGCGGACGCCATGTCAAAAAAAATGAATTTCTGAAGAGTCTGATCCTAAGTTCATGGCGATCAATGCAGAAGCTTCATGCCCTTGACCCAAAGGATGTCAAAGCACTTGTCTCGGGAGTTCGTAAAATTTATGACGCCATGTGTGATGTAAAACCCACAGATAATCGCCCCGGCCTAGGGAATACCTACGGAAAGTAAATGACTCTCGGGTCGAGCAAAAGAAGACGATCAAGAACACTTTCGCCATCTGCTGATTCAGCTCGGAGCTGCAGTCGAGTTGAGCCCTCAAGAGAAACATCGATCACAAACGGAG
Source organism: Planctomycetaceae bacterium (assembly GCA_002862165.1). Lineage (GTDB taxonomy): Bacteria > Planctomycetota > Planctomycetia > Pirellulales > UBA1268 > UBA1268. The sequence continues at coordinate 1,959 of PKCL01000261.1, read as the reverse complement.
CGTCACCCCCGCGGAGTATCGGCGAACGAAAACACTCATTCATTGATGAGCCCCGTGGTACGATCGAACGTTGCCCCCGAGCAGAAAACGTTTCTCCCGCCAGCTCCTTTGGGACGTTGCAATGTAAAGACACCACGACACTCCCCCCCTCACCTGCAGTATCATCAACTCCAACAACCGCTAAGAAGCGTGCCGCTGGTTGGTCAAACCGAAACTCGGCACCATATGGCGAATGGAGCCCGAGGGCAGTCAATCCGGTCAGTCCTCGTAAACGTGGCCACTCACCTGTATACGTTGCGTTGAAAAACAGTGCGTCCTCAACAGGCAGTGGTCGTAGGTGGCTAGCCTCTTGGTCATCCTCCAAAGCAAACACCCTACTTACCAAGCCACTCTGAGCAAGCACCTCACTCTGAGCAAGCGGTTCCAAAACTGCAATCTCGTCACGAAAGCAGATGACACCATCTTCATCCTGATAAAAAATTGGAACAATATTTACTTTGGTCTGAGTCACTGAAGAGGGCTGCAACCAGTCCCCCTGCCCATTTTTTTTCACAAGAAATCGAGAACCATCTTCGAAGGCTAACCAAGCCGAATCCTCAACACTCTTTCCTCTTGAGACAGAAAGATTCTTTGTGGAATCTACGAGATCAATAGCCAGAACACGATCCAAAGAGACCGCCAGGGATTGGTCACTTGAGTCTTGATCACTAGAGTCTTGGTCATTTATCTGAATTCGTACATCACCATCAGCCACCGTCACCAAAGATCCGTTAAGCCAATCACCATTGGAAAGTGAAACCATGCTGGTCAGCCCATTGCGCAAACCGTGACGACGGGGACCAATGCCAACACTCTTCCGGTAGCCAACAATTTCATCTCGTGATACAGCAAGCCGACCGAACGAAACTGTTTCTATCTGAACTTCTTTCGCAGTCAGAACCGTAAGCTCCCCAGCAACAACACCACCTCCGCGAAGCATCACGAATGACCCAACCGGCCACGGTGGAACCTGTCTCGTCAACAGCACCCCCTCGCTTTGTGGGGCCACACGACGAGGAGCGACCCCGCCTTGTGGAACAACAGCGATACCATCGTCAGCAAGCAGCCTGCTACCACAGCAAATAAGCATGCTCAGGCAAGTCAACTCAAACACGTTCAGGACGAAAGAAAAAATATACATCATGGACTCGCCTGATTCGTCATACGACCCTGCTCGGCAACAATTGGTAAGAGCCCATTGGGCATCTGAAGAACTGAAATCGCTGCTGCAGTTCCATACTCTGAACACGATGGATCAGACCACGAACCATCAGTGCGCTGAGCCTCTAAAAGCATCCGGGTAGCACGACCGTACCATTTCTCCCAAGCATTATTTGCATGCGTCGAAAGCAATCTCTGGTAACGAGCAGCAGCCGAGTACGACAGACCATAGAGGGCATAGCCGTCATCCGAATTCAGCCGCAGCGGATGCTGGTTCAGCCAGCGAAATCCGTTATCGATAACAACTCCTTCTGCACCTGCTAATTGTAGTGCAAAAAGTGCTGCCGCTGTTCTTGGAGCACCGCTTGGTCCAGCCTCAAGAAGATAACGGAAACCACCGTCTTCGTTCTGCAATCGCTCGATATAGGCTATAGCTTTTTGGGGAACTTCTTCCTGCACAGCGACACCAGCGACCGACAGGCTTCGCAGCGCAATAAGCATTGCCGAAGTAACAGATAGGTCAGCATCACCGGGTGTTGGCTTATACCTCCAACCACCGACATCATTCTGTGATTCTTGGATCAGAGCTGCTGCAGCGCGAAGAACACGCTGAGCTTTGTCGCTCGAAACTTCACCAAACGACTCCGAAAGTGCAAGTGTTGCAAAAGCATGTCCGTACATAGGTCCATGAGCAGCTGCTTCATTTCTTGCAATCAGGCCGTTGTCATTACTTTGATCAAGTAACCACATCGCAGCACG
>PKCL01000506.1 GCA_002862165.1 Planctomycetaceae bacterium | reverse complement strand
CGAATCCCTCTCACGCCCACCAAAACCAGCTCACCATTTTCGTCGCGTCGCCATTCTCTTTGCAGGTGGTCCAGCTCCGGGAGCAAATGCTGTTATTTCAACAGCAGCCACATCATTCATGCGAAATGACACCGATGTCGTTGGAATGAAACATGGCTACTCATCTCTCGCTGACTTCTCGTCTGAGCAGCCACTCGTTGAAGGTAAAGACTATATCGCGGTAACCCCGGAGTTTTTAAAGCGAACCCGATCTGGCCAAGGAATTATGCTCGGCACTGCCAGAACAAACCCTGGTAAGCATATTTCTGCACCTGAACATTTCGACGATGAGCAACGCGTTCAGCCACTCAAAAATGTCTATGAAGGGCTCTGTTCTCTTGGTGTTGAAGCTCTCATATCAATTGGTGGTGATGACACGCTTAAGACAGCGAATAAATTTAAACTCTACCAAGACCGTCTCCCGGCTGATGCTCCCAGAATTCCTGTCGTCCATCTGCCAAAGACAATCGATAACGATTACATGGGCATTGATTTTACATTTGGATACTTCACGGCCGTTGACTTTCTTGGAGGTGAAATCCGAAACCTACTCTATGATGCCGACGCCGGAAGATCCTATTTCATCTGCGAATCAATGGGTCGTAGTGCTGGCTGGTTAGCGTACGGAGCGGCTATTTCCGGTGAAGCCAGTCTTGTCATCAGTGTTGAAGACATTCATGGAAAGTATCGTACAGATGAAACCAGTACTGATGCTGACGGCAACACTACCAGTAAGCCCGTTATGAATGTCGATGAGGTCGTCGGTCGTATTGTCAAAACAATGCGAGTCCGAGAAGAAAAAGAGGGGAAAGAGTATGGGGTCATTGTTCTTGCTGAAGGACTTGCTGAATTCCTTCCAAGTAAACAACTTGAGGGCGTACCACGAGATGATCATGGCCATATTTCAATAACTCAAATTCAACTTGGCAAAATGTTTGCCAAACTCGTTGGTGATGAATATGCAAAACAAACCGGCCGAGAACGTAAAGTTGTTGGTCTGCAAATTGGTTATGAAGCCCGCTGCTCTAAACCACACGCATTTGATGTCATGCTTGGTAGCCAACTTGGAGTTGGCGGATACCGCGCACTTGCTGAACGTGGACTCAATGGGGTGATGGTGAGCGTCTCTGGCCAACTTGACCTTAACTACGTTCCTTTTGAAGAACTCGTAGACCCAAAGACACTTGTCACGGTCGTTCGTTACGTGAAACCTGGGTGTGATTTTCACAGCCTCGCTCGATTCCTCGAGACATTCGTGAACGAGTAGAACTGTTTCCAAAAATTCAGGATCAAAAGCACACAGAAGCCGCACGCTGTCGGCGCAAATTCAGATAAAGAAGGGCGTTGTAAAACTGATTTCTACAACGCTCTTCTTTTATTCATCTGTCAAGACACCCTTTGTACTTGGCACGCCAGACTGACGAGGGTCTGATTCCACAGCCATTCTCAAGCTTCTCGCTGTAGCCTTAAAAACTGCCTCAGCAATATGATGTGCATTAGTACCATGATGAAGAACCGCATGGATATTGGCTCCCGCTGTTGCTGCGAAGCTTTCCCAGAAGACTTCGACCAGTTGTACGTCGAATGAACCAATCGCTGGAACCGGGTACTCGACAGCTAGCACCGTTGCTGATCGCCCACCAAGGTCGACTGCAGCCGTGACGAGTGATTCATCCATTGGGAGTATTGAGTGACCGTAGCGTCGTATTCCACGCCGATCCCCGAGACAATCCTTCACTGCTACACCGAGCGATCGGCCAACATCCTCAACGGTGTGATGACCATCAACATGGACGTCACCTTCACACGCAACAGAAAGATCAAAGAGTGAATGACCTGCAAGCAGGGTGAGCATATGATCAAAAAAACCAATTCCTGTATTCGTGACGGCCTGGCCAGTACCATCGAGATCGACAGTAAGATCAATTTTTGTTTCGGTTGTCTCTCTTGCAACGGTGGCTGTTCGTCCCACGTCAAATACTCCTTCTTACTTTGTTTCTTTCAGAATGCTGCCTAAAGTGCTGAGAAGCACATCAATCTCTGCATCGGTGCCAACCGTGACCCTGAGACCATCGCCCCAGCCGTGATAGACCATGTAGCGAATGAGAATATGATTTTTCTTCAGGGCCTCGTAAATATCTTTGTGAGAACGGTTCGGATGAGTGAACCACACAAAGTTTGCCTGACTATCGATTACTGAAAAGCCAAAGCGACGAAGCTCGTTACTCAGTCGCGTTCGTGTGGCACGAATAAGACTCTGGTTCTTCCTTAACCAATCCTGATCAGCAATTGCAGCCGTTGCTGCAGCTGTTGCAATCGCATCACAGTTGTACGAGTCTTTCACCTTACCAAGCTGTTCAATAACAGCTGGCTGGGCGACGGCAAATCCAAAACGTATTCCAGCCAATGCGTACGACTTGCTCATCGACCGTGTCACAATAATCCGTTCGCTCTGCCGGACAAGCTCAAGACAATTCGTATCACCAAAATCACCGTAGGCTTCATCAACTACAAGTGGACACGGAAGTTGTTCTGCAAGACCTAGAAGTTGCTCTGGTGACAGAAGCGTGCCCGAAGGACTATTTGGGTTTGGGACAATCGCAAGTTTGACTGGCTGGCCAGCTTCAGTACACGGAGCTGCAAAAGTTGATGGCAATGACCAATCATCAGTAAAAGTGATTTTTTCACATGGGACACCCTGAATATCTGCAAGCGTTTGGTAGAGGATATAGCTCGGCGTGGGCACTCTCATTGCATCCCCTACCCCGACAAAGCATCGAACAAGAATCGTCAGGAGATCATCACTTCCATTTCCGCAGAGAATCATACGAGGATCAATACCCAGTACTTCCGCGGCCTGTGCCCTGAATTGATTCGCAAACGGGTCTGGGTATTTCGCAAGAGAACGACCCTCGCAAGCAGCAGTTATAGCGTTTACCACAGATGCAGGAGGGCTATAGGGATTTTCATTTGTGTTGAGTTTTGTCCAGCCAGCATCCTGAGGCTGTTCACCAGGAACGTACCCTGCAATTGCCGCAATTTCTTGCCGCACAAGTGATGCCAAATTCTGGGAGGATGATACTGTCATATGACCTGCTCAACACAATGATCGACTCTTACCTGCTCAGTCCAAGTGTAGCTCAGAAATAAGCCCCGACGTTCCGTATCACCGGCTCAATCGCTGCGATAGGGACATCTGGTCCGATTCATCGTTCACTTCGAGCCTCAACGCTTCGCCGATGGGCCGTCAGACCCTCTGTCTCAGCAAGAAGCTGAATATCATCAGCCATTTCAGCCAGGTCAGCCTCTGCGAGAGCAATGACACTGCCACTTCGGAGGAAGTGGTTGGCGGACAGGCCAGCAGCGAACCGTGCAGTACCTCCTGTCGGGAGGACGTGCGAAGGCCCTGCTGCATAGTCACCTGCAGCAACTGGGCTGTAAGGACCAAGGAAAGCTGCTCCAGCGTGTCGTATTTTTGTCAGCGTGTCTTCCGGGTCTCGTGTATCTATCGAGAGATGTTCCGCGGCCAGCTCATCGGCCAGCCTAGCTGATTCTTCATCATTTCTGGTGATGACGAGCGCCCCAAAGCGATCAAGACTATCGCGCGTCAAATCAGCCCGTTCAAGAATCTCTAATCTTCTTGAGAGAATCACTTCAACGGAATCGGCAAGGCTCTCACTTGCTGTTAACAAAAGTGCCGATCCTGGCGAGTGTTCTGCTTGGGCGAGCATGTCTGACGCAATTGTTTCGGGATTCGCGCTATCATCAGCAACCACAACTATTTCACTTGGACCAGCAATTGAATCAATCGCAACATCACCGAACACATATTTCTTCGCCAGTGCAACGAATAGGTTGCCAGGACCAACAACTATGTCAACTCGTTGTAGACCTTCAACTCCGTATGCCATTGCTGCAACGGCTTGGGCGCCGCCAACCTGATATACCGTTTTCACACCTAACTCATGACAGGTGGCAAGTACATGATCATTTTCTGCTCCAAAGCTGGTCGGTGGAGCAACAACAACTATTTCCGGCACGCCGGCGACTTGAGCAGGAACGACGGTCATCAACAGTGTTGATGGATATGCTGCAGCACCACCAGGGACGCACACACCAACACGATCAAGTGGGAGGTATCGCTGCCGCAGGCTTCCACCACCATCAAGTGAAACACAGACATCAGACGGAAGGATTTCCTTCTGAAAACGCTCTACTCTCTTCCGCACTCTTCTAATGGCTGCTAGGAATTCTGGTGCAACACGGCTGTGCGATTCCTCAAGTTTCTCACAGGGAACCTGAAAGGTCTCTGCTGTAACATTCGAACGATCTATTCGTTTTGTGTAATCAAGAACAGCAGGCAATCCTTGACGCTTCACATCTTCACAGATTTTTTCAACAACCTGCCGTGGCGATAGGGGTTCTCCGAAAACATCAATTGTTTTCTGTCGCCCAGCTGGTGAGACAAGATCACCCTGAGAAATCAGGGTCTGACGGAGAGCCTCAAGTTCTTCTCGGCCAGTCGAAGTATGCAGATTGATTCGACGAATACACTCTGAGCCGGTCGATCTATTCTTAATTGACACGTATTATTTGCTCCATTAATCCAAAACCATCCACACGAATCGTTGCGTACGGCATCTATCCTCTATCACGAGGATACCCTTTGTTCACCGGACGGCGACCCAAAGGCTCTTCTTCCGCAGAAACACCAAGATCTAAATATCTTGGACGAAAATTACCGGATCTTGGACGAAAATTGCCGGATTCGTTATTTTCAAGAGGGACGCGGGGTATTTTTCCGAGGAATCTTGGACGTCTTCCCCAATGAACTGGAAGAAAACGTAATGCAAAAAGCCTTAAAGATTGGGAAAAAAATCGGCCTCTCCCCGGAGAATGCGACGACATTAGCCGAATTAGGCTCCCCAGAACTGATTCAAGACTTTATCAATTCCATTCCCTGGAATACTGAACCTGACGGCGACACTGCCCGGTCTGTGTCAGAGATATTGAGGCTTCGTCAAGCACATTGTGCTGAAGGTGCTTTTGTAGCAGCATGCGCACTGTGGATGGCAGGACACCCGCCTCTTCTCATGGATATGGGTGCGTCCGAGGTAGATGTAGACCATGTTGTCGCACTTTTTCGGCGAGACAACTATTGGGGTGCCATTTCAAAAAGCAACAGCCCTTTTTTGCGTTATCGAGATCCGATTTATCGCACACTGCGAGAGCTCTCAATTTCATACTTTCCACAATACGTGCTGAAGCGTGAAAAAACACTACGCACATATTCGGTATCAATTGATCTTCGCAAATTAGACCCAAGACTCTGGGTAACACACCAAGGATACTGTTTGGAGATGATTGAAATCCTTACATCAGCAAGACACTTTGATCTTCTACCTCATAATTTCAGAGGCGATCAACTCCGACCGATCGATCTCATTGAAGCACATTCGAATAATTTGACCGAACATGTCGAACCAAAAAAAATTATACGTTTAGATGGTCATCTCGCTCCGGCATCTCCGCTTGACCAAGTAATTTCCGCAGAGCCGTGATTGCTATTTCACCAAACTGCCGAGGAGGCACCTGCCAGAGTTGAGGGTTATGGAGCTCGACTGAAATCGGACCTGTGTACTTCATGCTTTCGAGATGTGTTATCAGTTGCTGCGGTGGAGAGCTTCCTTCAGCTGGCAAAATCCTGTCAGCATCACGCGCCATTTCTCTTGGCACATCTGCAATGTCAGACAATTGTACAAGAGCAAGTGTCTCTGGCGTGAGCAGGTGCAAGTCGATGAGCTTGCTTGGCCCGACAGAAAAATGAAACCAGTCGAGGCAAATGCCAAGGGATGGCAACCCAACATCATCAATGAGTGCTACTGCCGATTGCAAATTATTTGGAAAAGTCGCTCGAGCATCAAATTCTAAAGCAAGCCTAACACCTTCATCAGCTGCCCGCTTTGCAGCTTCAACAAGACTCCGTGAAAGTCGCCCTAAATCTTCAGGAGCGAGTGGACCATGAACATCTCCCGCAAGAATCAGTGTTGGTATCGAAACAGCTGAGCAAAGGGCCAGACGACTCTCGAAAAGAGACCAGTGTTCCCGACGTGCATCCCCTTGACTCGTTAACAATCCACCTTGAAAGGTTGCGGCTATTGGCTCACAACAGTGCTTGGAAAAAAGTTCCGCTAGCACTTCAGGTGGCCTCCCGTCGAGATATTGTTCAGCATGCCCCAACCACAGTTCAACTGCATGACACTGCCCTGCTGCATAATCCTCAAGAACTGAACCGAGTGGTGCACGAAGAGAACAGACCGTGGAAATGGCCGGTTTCATACGAGTCGTTCCGTTAAAATCGCTGCGCAATCATCGATCGGAATCCGCTCCTGTGCAAGAGAGTCTCGATCTCGAATCGTTACCGTCTGATCTTTCATTGTTTGGCCGTCGATCGTAATGCACCACGGCGTGCCAGCCTCGTCCTGCCGCGCATAACGCCGGCCCACAGACCCTTTCGCATCATACATGCACGGCATTCGCTTCTTGATAGCCCTGTATAAATCAGCAGCTACTTCTGGCATACCATCTTTTTTCACAAGAGGTAGGATTGCTGCTTTCAGGGGGGCCAGTCTCGGGTGCAATTTCAGCACAGTACGCTCACGAGGATTTCCTTTCTCATCAGGAACGCTGTCCTCGTGGTAGGCATCGCAAAGAAAAGCTAAGACTGCTCGGTCTGCCCCAGCTGAAGGCTCAATAACATGTGGCACAAAACGTTCTCGGCTCACATCATCAAAATACGACAGATCACGACCACTCCCCCGATGCTTTGGTTTTCCATCCGTATCGGTTTCCAGCACAAGCTCACCGTTCTCACGAACAAGCTTTCCCTCCATGTGACTCCGTAAATCAAAGTCGCCCCGATGCGCAATACCTTCAAGCTCTCCATACTCACCATCGGCAAGAAATGGGAATGCGTACTCAATATCAGCTGTGCCACGTGAATAGTGCGCTAGCTCTGCCTCATGATGTTCACGGAGTTGAAGGCGACCTTCTGTTAGCCCCAGATTCAGATACCACTGCCAGCGACGGTCCCGCCAGAATTGATACCAATCCCGCGAATCATCAGGACGGCAAAAGAACTCTATTTCCATTTGTTCAAATTCCCGCGAACGAAAAGTGAAATTTCTTGGCGTAATTTCATTACGAAAACTTTTTCCGATTTGCCCAATCCCAAATGGCACACGCACACGAGATGTATCTAGAACATTCTTGAAATTCAAAAATATACCTTGAGCAGTTTCTGGCCGTAAAAAAGCGCGGCCATCTCTATCACCAGCCATCGCTCCAATTCGAGTTTCAAACATGAGATTGAATTCTCGTGGTTCCGTCAGGGTCCCCTTTTCACTCGCATCGGGAGCAACTGCCTCGCTAAGGGGTATCGAATCATCAGGGGAAGTGCTCGCCAAATCTACAAGGCTCCCGGACCACTCAATGTCTTCGATCTGCTTCGCCCGTAATTTAAAAAACTTCTGAGCCTTCCCCACAAGATCAAGCTCTGCATCATCACCAGATACGTCTGTCGTAATAAAGGCTTTTGAATTCCGATAGGCAGCCCATCTCCCTTGAAGATGGTCATAACGAAACCGACGTTTCGATTCACGGCAGTCAACCATCCAATCATGAAAAAGATCAAAGTGACCCGAGCATTTCCAGACCTGCGGATGCATGATAATTGTGCAGTCGAGCCCTGCCATTTCATATGCAGAGGGAGCACCTTTGAGCGTCATCAACTCATCATGGCCAGCAACCATATCCTGCCACCAGCACTCCTTGAGATTACGTTTCAGCGCTACTCCGAGCGGACCGTAGTCCCAGAAACCATTTAACCCACCGTAGATTTCACTCGATTGAAATATGAAACCACGTCGCTTCGCTAGTGAAACAATTCGATCCATTCGTGACTGATCAACAGGCTTTGACATAAATATATTGTGATTTTCCAGAGGGAAATAAAGAGGATTATTTCAGTTTGTTCAGTGTAGTGATCACACTGAAGTTAGGTCTACCGAGAAACCAAAGAGACGGACGCCAGTTATGAATTGATGCACTTCAGGGCATCAAACGACATGAGTGCACCTGTATGAGAGCACTGATACGGCACGAGCCGACAACGATCAACAGCTGCTGCTAATACCAGATCAGAATCCATCCCCAGCCGAATTAGATTTCTCCCACCGAGTGACTGCCGAAGTCTCGCTGTAAGCCGTTCCTGAGAATCTACTGACGCATCCACAATTCGACGAAACTCAGCGGCTGCCTTTGTGCTATTGGAATCAACGAGAGAGCGGCTTTTTGTTGCTAAAATGCCGGCATCGACAATCGCTCCCGCACCAAGAATATCTTCGTCTGTTTCTTTGCCATTTGTCCCAGCGCACACAAGATGAATGGAATCGATGCCACGCTTTGCCGCCAGCAGAAGAGCAGTTTTTGCGACAGACGTTCGATTGAGCAAACTACCCACAAGAATCTCACGAGCCGTCTCACATCGTTTGATTGCAAGCGTCCCATTTGTTGTTGTCATAACAACGCCACGACCTGCAACAACTGAGTGAGTATATTCAGCCGGTGAGTTCCCAAGGTCGAATCCTGCAATCTGAAGTCCACCACGCTCACCACCGAGAAGGCACGAGGAAAAATCTCCGTACTTCAAACGGCGTGCTTCATCAACATCAGCAACTGGCTTCACAAAAGCCGCTCCCTCCTCAAGAGCGGTCACAATTGTTGTCGAAGCCCTCAGAACATCGATAATAATCGCAATGCCTCCCGCTACCGACTCTCGGGGCATATCATCTGGAAGGTAGTGGGTGTACCACCGAACAGATTGATCCGGACACTCTTTTTTTGTACTCATACCGTTCTTCAAGATAAAATACTTCTTCAGATCTCAACCGTGCAAACCTACCAGATGCCTCGAGAAGGAGATGTCATTACAAGCCAACCAGTACAGAGTGTTGATAAGAGCGGCGGCAAAGTCCAAGGCATGTTTGCCGAGATTGCTCCACGGTACGACTTTGTCAATCGGATGCTGTCGGGAGGCATTGATATCTTGTGGCGAAGGATAACTGTGAAGCGAGCCCCCCCACCAACAACAGGTGCCATTCTAGATGTGTGCACTGGAACAGGCGATCTGGCGCTGGCGTATGCAGTGAAAGCCGGGCCGAGGGTTCGTGTCGTTGGTAGTGACTTTTGTAAACCAATGCTTGATCGGGGAATCGAGAAATCCGCCGCCCGAAATGTACCCGTCGAATGGCTCGAAGCTGATGCCATGGAACTCCCATTCCCTGACAACTCTTTTGATCTGGTCACGGTCGCCTTTGGGCTACGTAATATTGCTGAAACAGAAAAAGGACTCACTGAAATGTGCCGAGTTTGCAAGCCTGGAGGGAAATTGGCCATTCTTGAATTCTCGCTTCCAAAAAATGTACTCATTCGTAAAAGTTATCTGTGGTATTTCAGAAATGTTCTGCCAAGAATCGGGAATGCGATTGCTCGAAATCATGCCGATGCGTATAGCTACTTGAATCAAAGTGTCGAAGAGTTTCCGTCAGGCGAGTCGCTTGTTCGACTCATTAAGCAGACGGGATTCGACCACGTTGATCAGTTTCCTTTGAGTCTTGGCATAGCCACTCTTTCAATTGCAACAAAACCGACCATTCCTCGTCAGCCAAACATGGCTGGACAGAAAGTGACTGAAACAGCATGACAGATTCTCCTGCCAAACCCATTGTGCTTGGGGTCACCGGTGCTTCTGGAGCGATTTATGCGAGAAGACTCCTCCACGTACTCTTTGACGCAAACTGTGACATACACCTATCGATCAGTCCCTCTGGAAAAGCAGTATTTGAGCAAGAGCTTGGTGTGACAATCGATCTTGATAATTTCTCTGTGGAGCACTTTCTAGGAACCACACGACCAACAACTGGTCGCCTTACCTACCATCACTTCAAAAATCTGATGGCTCCTATCGCGAGCGGATCTTTCCTAACAAACGCCATGGTTCTCTGCCCGTGCAGTGGAAGCACGCTCTCGGCCATTACGCATTCTATGGGTGAGAATTTGATTCACCGAGCGGCTGAGGTGCACCTTAAAGAACGTAGGAAACTCATCGTAGTCCCGCGAGAAACACCGCTCTCGTTACCACAACTGAAAAACATGCAGGCTATCCACGAAGCTGGCGCTGTCGTGCTGCCCGCATCGCCGGGCTTCTACCACAATGCCCAATCGATTGATGACCTCGTCAACTTTGTTGTTGCTCGTATTTGCGACCAACTGAATATCTCGAATGAACTTGTTAGCCGCTGGGGAAATTAAGGCTTATGGCGGCAACACTCCGTACATATCTTGAACTCGTTCGATTCTCTCACACTATCTTCGCATTGCCGTTCGCGATGATGGCAGGAATGATTGCTGCCCGTGTTGAACTAGCAGACAATCCACATGTGTCACTATTGCATTGGATCAAGATTTCTGCCGGCATCATCGCGTGCATGGCCACCGCTCGCACGGCTGCAATGGGATTCAACCGGCTGGTTGATCGACATATCGATGCCCGCAATCCTCGAACTGCAAATCGTCACCTGCCGAAAGGACTGCTTTCCGTCGGTGATGTTCAGAGACTCGTATACTCTGCGTCATTCTTATTTGTGGCATCAACCCTTCTCTTTCTCCCAAACTGGCTACCGGTAGTTCTTTCATTGCCAGTACTCGCATGGCTCTTGGGATACAGCTATGCGAAACGATTCACATCGTTGGCCCATGTCTGGCTTGGTGTAGCACTCGGCCTTACTCCACTAGCGGCCTGGATTGCTGTTCGAGGACCTGCTGTGATTTCGAACCCCTCCGACATGGTACCGGCACTTGTGCTGGCTTTGGCAGTAACCACTTGGGTGGCAGGTTTTGACACCATTTACGCCTGCCAAGATGCCTCATTTGACAGCACTGAACAGTTACAAAGCCTCCCTGCACGATGGGGTATTCGAAATGCACTCTATCTCGCTGGTTTTTTTCATTTTTTGGCTATTTGCTTCTTATTTGCCCTTCCACGAACGACGCCTTTTGTCGGGAACGTTACCACCTGGGCGATTTACGGCATCGCAGGGCTCCTTGTTGTTGAGCACATGCTCATCAGTTCACGGAATCTTTCTCGCATAAATCAGGCATTTTTCACCGTAAATGCCGTGATAGGCCTTATATTGCTCGCAGGAATAAGCACGGACCTCTGGTTGTTTTAAAAATTTCCTGTTGTTTTCTCCGGTGGTTTACGGTTTCAAAGGGTATTCTCGGCGGACCCAGTAACGTTTGTATTAGGAAACCCACATGATATCTGCAGTTCGGCACTCACTCGATTCGATTCGTGAAAAAATAGAATGCGGTGAGCGACTCTCACCAAAAGAAGCCGAAGGTCTGTGGGATGAATCTGTGGACCTTCATGAACTCGGCGAACTTGCAAACCTCGTTCGAGAACGCAAAAACGGAGACGCCGGATATTACAACATCAATACTCATCTCAACCCTACGAATGTCTGTGTGTACCGATGTACATTTTGTGCGTTTCGCGCTGACTTACGTGATGAACGTGGCTACTGGATGACGGACGAGCAAATTCTTCAACGAGGCCAGGAAGCGGTTGAGGCAGGCAGCACTGAAATGCATATTGTTGGTGGGCTCCATCATAAAAAAGGGTATGACTCGTACCTCAACATTATTCGTATCCTTCATGATGCGTATCCGACTCTTCACTTAAAAGCATGGACCCCTGTTGAAATAAATTGGTTTTGTCATCTCACGAAACGATCAAAAGTTGACATCCTCAAAGAAATGAAGTCCGCTGGCCTCGGAAGTCTTCCGGGCGGTGGTGCAGAAATCTTCCACCCAGAAGTCCGGGACAAAATCTGTGAGCACAAAGCTGACACGGAAGAATGGTTTGAAATCCATCGCGTTGCACATTCTCTCGGGCTAAGAAGTAATGCGACCATGCTCTACGGTCACATTGAGAACGCATATCACCGAACCGATCACTTAATTCGTCTCCGACAACTGCAGGATGAAACAGGTGGTTTCCAGACATTTATCCCTCTTGCCTTCCACCCGGAAAACACGAGGCTATCTCACATACCGAAGCCTTCTGCAGCTATGAGTTTGCGAACAATGGCCATAAGCCGCCTCGTCCTCGATAATTTTGACCACCTGAAGGCATACTGGATTATGCTTGGCCTAGGGACGGCCCAAGCCGCTCTGGCATACGGTGCAGACGATATTGATGGCACAGTACGCCATGAGTTGATCTACCACGACGCAGGAGCAGAAACGCCAGAAATACTCACTGTTGAAAGCATCAAGAATTTAATTCGAGAAGCTGGACGTGAACCAATTGAGCGGGACACGTTGTATTGTCGTGTCGAGCGAGAAGGACAGCACTGGACATCTGGTGAAGCACTTACCGCGGCGGCTTTGTCAGAATAAAGTTCAGACAACTAGCTCACTTTTTCTAAGCCAAGATTGAGTGTTGCCGACCAGCGCCCTAGCAAAACCTTTTTAAGCCGACTAAAGCGTTCATCACCTAACGCGGGGTCACTTTCGAAGATAGTTTTTG
>PKCL01000262.1 GCA_002862165.1 Planctomycetaceae bacterium | reverse complement strand
AATTCCTCTTCTGTTGGCTCAGCCGCCTCAAGAAGTGGGAAGTCGCGAGACAATAAATCTTCACGATCTATTCTCAAGGCTTCAAGTGCCTCTGGACGAACTCGTACTTCTGAAGTCTGGAAAGTATTGAATCCAGTGCCTGCGGGGATCAGGTGGCCCAAAATGACATTTTCCTTTAGCCCAACCAAATTATCAACACGTCCAGCAAGAGCAGCCTCGGTTAAAACCTTAGTTGTTTCTTGAAAACTAGCAGCTGAGATAAAGCTGGTACTCTGAACACTTGCTTTGGTAATACCAAGTAACTGTGTGCTGGCTGTAGCAGGCTTGGGCTTTGTTCCCTTTGCTGGAGTGCCGCCAAGAGCCTCAATAGATTCATTGTTTTGTGACAAAGCATCTTTCGGAACGATAGCATCAACCTCAAACTCACTATCACCCTTATCTGTAATTCGAACACATTCGGCAATACGCTCATTTGCTTGTCTAAATTCATGTTTGTCAAGCATGCTACCCGGAAGTAGTTTCGTATCCCCGACGGTGTCAATTTTCACTTTACGAAGCATTTGTGAAACAATTATTTCAATGTGTTTATCATCAATTTCTACTCGTTGGCTGCGGTAGACATTTTGAATTTCACGCACAAGGTATCTTTGGACTTCTTCTTCACCAGAAATTCGAAGGATGTCATGAGGCACTAAAGGCCCATCAACGAGAGCCTCACCTGCTCGAACGATATCTCCGGCATGGACCCGCATATGCTTGCCATGGGTAATTAAATGCTCTCGCTCTACGCCAGATTCATTCCGAACAATGATCGTTCTTTTACCACGTCGTTTTTCACCACTTACTTCGACTTTGCCATCGATTTCAGCCATGATGGCTGGGTCTTTTGGTTTTCTGGCTTCAAAAATCTCAGTGACTCGAGGAAGTCCACCGGTGATGTCTTGAGTTTTACTGGCTTCGCGAGGCGTTTTAGCCAAGATATGACCAGCTTTGACACTCTCACCAGGCGACACCTCAATGTAGGCCTTCTCAGGAAGATAGTAAAAGTCGAGGATCTTCCCTGATTCATCTTCGAGAACAACCTGGGGATGATACACACCTTTGTGTTCCATAATCATTCGACGGATGTGTCCGCTAGGATCTTTTTCAACTCTTAGAGTTTCTCCGTCGACAACATCTTCATATCGAACCTTACCCGCGACTTCAGAGAGAATAGGAATCGAGTGGGGATCCCACTGAACAAGCACAGTGCCCTGCTTGACCTTGTCGTTTTCGGTAACCTTAAGAATTGCACCAGCTGGAATATCAAATTTATCGATCTCCCGACCTTTTTCATTCAGTATGGCAATCTCACCATTTCGGGCGAGTACAACTTGCTCACCCTCCTCATTTTTAACTGTTCGCAGACGAGTGAATTTTGCTGTTCCTACATGCTTTGATTTATATTCATTTTCTTCAATATCACGCTGACCAACTCCACCAATGTGGAATGTTCTCATCGTCAGTTGCGTACCTGGCTCACCGATACTCTGAGCGCCTATGATGCCAACAGCCATGCCTTCTTCAACCATCGAGCCAGTCGATAAGTCCATTCCATAGCATAGACGGCAAACACCCAAAGGAGCTTCGCAGGTCAGTGGGCTACGCACCTGAATTTTCTCAAGCCCAAGTGCTTCGATTTGACGCGCAGATTTTGGAGTAATGAGTTCATCTTCTTCTACGACAATTTCATCTGTGATTGGATTTGTAATATTTGTGCGGCTTACTCGACCTCGAATACTGTCAGCAAGGTTAACTTCCACTTTTTCGCCACGATAAATTACAGTCTTTTCAATTCCCTGAGTTGTGCCACAATCGTGCATCGTGACGACAACGTTCTGCGCAACATCAGCTAGCTTTCTTGTTAAATAACCGGAATCAGCAGTCTTAAGTGCTGTATCGGCAAGCCCTTTGCGAGCACCGTGTGTAGAACTGAAGTATTCAAGGACCGTAAGACCTTCTCGAAAATTAGCCTTAATAGGTGTCTCAATAATTTTTCCGGATGGTTTGGCCATAAGGCCTCGCATGCCAGCAAGTTGACGAATCTGTTCGACGCCACCCCGAGCACCAGAATGCGCCATGAGATAGATCGGGTTAACATAGCCAGCATATCGGTTACTAGAGCCGGTATCCTGCTTGAGATCATCCATCATTTCTTTCGTAATCTGCTCACGGACGTGAGTCCAGGTATCAAGAACCTGGTTGTATCGTTCACCGTCAGTGATAACACCACGCGCGTAGAGTTTGGCAATTTTCATTACCTGCTTATCGGCATCGTTTAAGATTTCAGGTTTGTTCTCGGGGGTGATGAGATCATCTGTTGCAAAGGAAAGACCGCTGTTTGTGCTCCAACTGAAGCCAACACGATTCATATTGTCTAAAAGATCAATCGTTTGACGTCTTCCAAGTAATTGATAACAGTCGGAGATCACCTTCGCCAATTCGCTCGATCGCATGGGCAAATTGTAGAAGAGCATGGTTTCGGGCAGAATTGAATTGAAAAGAACACGGCCGGCGGTTGTCTTAGTAATAGCTCCAGCCTGACCAACGGCACCCTTCTCATCAATTTCGCAGCGGCCTTCTGACAACTTCACTTTGATCATGGCGTGAGTGTCAACCTTACCAAGAGAGTGCGCCATCTCAACTTCTGCGAAACTACGAAATATCATGTCTTCACCACGGCGACCAGCCATAGACATGGTGAGGTAGTAACATCCCATCACCACGTCCTGTGACGGTGAAATAATCGGCGCACCGTTGGACGGACTAAAGATATTATTAGTCGCAAGCATTAAGGTGTGTGCTTCCACTTGAGCCTCGATGGAAAGCGGAAGATGGACCGCCATCTGGTCACCATCAAAGTCGGCATTAAAACCCTTGCATACAAGGGGATGTAGTTTGATCGCATTCCCCTCAACCAAGGTTGGCTCAAAGGCTTGAATACCCATTCGGTGAAGTGTTGGAGCGCGATTAAGAAGAACTGGATGGTTATGAATGACCTCTTCGAGAATATCCCATACTTCTGCATCCTTGCGCTCGAGCATTTTCTTGGCACTTTTTATGGTGTCAGCATGCCCAAGATCTTTGAGTCGTCTTATGATGAACGGTTGATATAGTTCGAGTGCAATTTTCTTCGGGAGACCACACTGATGGAGCCGAAGTCGTGGGCCGACGACAATGACACTCCGGGCAGAGTAATCCACACGTTTTCCAAGTAGATTTTCTCGGAATCGCCCCTGCTTTCCTTTAATCATGTCAGTGAGACTTTTTAGAGGCCGATTACTCGAAGCAAGGACAGGACGCTTGCATCGATTGTTGTCAAACAACGCGTCAACCGACTGTTGAAGCATTCGCTTTTCATTACGAATAATGACTTCAGGAGCATTGAGGTCAACAAGTTTCTTGAGACGATTGTTGCGATTAATAATGCGACGATAGAGATCATTGAGATCACTCGTAGCAAAATTACCACTATCAAGCATGACAAGTGGACGGAGATCTGGAGGAATAACAGGAATAACATCAAGAACAAGCCATTCGGGCTTATTTTCACTATCACGAATCGCCTCAACAATTTTCAAACGATTCACGAGGTCTTTTGCTTTTTGCTTGGACCCAGTTTGCTCGAGTTCCACTCGTAGTTCTTTTGAAAGTTCAACAAGATCAAGACTAAGAAGCATTTTCCGTACTGCTTCTGCGCCCATTTCTGCCTCAAAAGCCGTCTCGCCATATTCGTCGCGAGCCTGACGGTACTCTTCTTCAGAGAGCAACTGTTGCTTCTTGAATGGTGTGTCTTTCGGGTCAAGAACAACGTAGTCCTGAAAATAGATCACTTTTTCAAGGCTTGTTGTCTTCATGTCGAGCAGCGCACCAAGGCGACTTGGCATCGCCTTAAAAAACCAGATATGCACAATTGGCGCAGCGAGTTCTATGTGCCCCATGCGTTTGCGACGAACTCGACTGTGGGTGACTTTCACCCCGCAGCGATCGCAGATCATGCCTTTGTATTTCATGCCACGGTATTTACCGCAGGAGCATTCCCAATCTTTTTCTGGACCAAAGATTTTTTCGCACATAAGCCCATCTTTTTCTGGGCGGTATGTTCGATAGTTAATCGTCTCTGGTTTCTTCACCTCGCCGAATGACCAGCTACGAATGTCGTGTGGTCTGGCCAGACTAATTTTTACGGCAGAATAGTCATTGACGCGATCGTAGGTTGCTTCACCGATGCTCACGGAGAGTTCTCCAAGGGATAGCCAATTAGTTGTATTTTAATTTTGGGACGACAAATTTTGAATAACACGCATTTTTCAATGCATGCAGGTCAGACTTCCATATCAGGTCAGATACGACGTTTTTCTAATTGCATGTTCAATGCGAGTCCACGAATCTCATTCGTGAGTACATCAAAACTTGCTGGGGTTCCAGCCTCGAGGGTATTTTCACCCTTCACCATGCTTTCATAAATCTTGGTTCTTCCTTCGACATCATCACTCTTCACGGTAAGAAGTTCCTGCAAGATGTACGCAGCTCCATACGCTTCTAAAGCCCATACCTCCATCTCACCAAACCTTTGGCCACCAAATCGTGCTTTGCCACCAAGAGGCTGTTGAGTGATAAGCGAGTAAGGACCTGTTGATCGAGCATGCACCTTGTCATCAACGAGATGATGCAATTTCAACATATAAATGTAGCCAACAGTTGTTTCTTGCTCGAGCGGTTCACCTGTACGGCCATCATAAAGTTTTGATTTACCGTGTTTAGGAAGGTTAGCATCACCCAAAACCTCGTTAATCTCTTCTTCGCTAGCCCCATCAAAGACAGGAGTCACCGCTTGAAAGCCGAGTATTTTTCCAGCCCAGCCCAAATGTGTTTCTAGGATTTGGCCAACATTCATGCGGCTGGGTACGCCAAGAGGGTTGAGCATGATTTGGACAGGTGTGCCGTCGGCAAGGAATGGCATATCTTCTTTTGGTAGAACCTTGGCAATAACACCCTTGTTACCGTGCCGACCGGCCATTTTGTCACCAACAGAAATAACCCTCTTGGCAGCTACGTAAACTTTGACCATTTGGAGGACACCAGGCCGTAGTTCATCACCACGCTTCATGCTGTTAAGCCGGCGTTCCTTTGCATCGAGTGATTCTTCTACGGCAGGCCACAATGTCTTATAGAGCCTTTCGATTTCTGCCTTCCTTTGAGGAGAACGAATATCAAGAGCATCAAGTGAGAACTCAGCAGCACGTTCAGCAACAATCTTGTGATCTTGGTTTCGAACAAGCGGACTGCCGTCGGAACCAGCAAGAGGCTTCTGCAAGACTTTTTCTATCTCTGCCACGAGTGCACCAAATGCTTCAGCAACTAAAAGGTTGCCCTCACTTTCGGCCTCTTTAATCTGTTTCTGGAAATCCCGACGTTCTTCCTCCGAAAGGCTCATTTGCCGAGCAAATTTCTCTGTGGCAATAACGATGCCTTCAACCCCAGAAGGTACTTCAAGGGAGTCATTTTTTACATCTTCGCCAGCTCGACCAAAAATTGCATGGAGAAGTTTCTCTTCAGGAGTCAATTCAGTCTTGCTCTTTGGAGATACTTTACCAACGAGAATATCTCCAGGACGAACGTAGGTGCCGATACTTACGATACCACCGTCATCAAGATTATGCAGAGCTCGCTCTCCTACGTTTGGAATGTCGCGGGTGAACTCCTCTCGACCAAGCTTGGTGTCTCGAATCTCAATGTCATATTCTTCAATATGAATTGAGGTGTACACGTCGTCTTCAACCAGCTCTTCACTGATGATGATTGCATCCTCAAAATTGAACCCATCCCATGACATAAATCCAACGAGCACATTGCGTCCCAAAGCGAGCTCGCCTTTGAACGTAGCAGCTCCGTCAGCAATAACTTGGTTCTTCTCGACTTTGTCACCAAGCTGAACGATTGGCTTTTGATTTTGACAGGTTCTTTCGTTGAGGCCGACGTACTTTCGAAGTTTGTAGACGTCTGTATCGTTGATTTCAATTGACTCCGCATCAACATACGTGATGACTCCCTTGCGTGAAGCTCTCACAAGCAGGCCTGAGTTGGCAGCGACATCCCGCTCCATGCCGGTTGCCACTATTGGAGGTTCAGTAACAAGGAGAGGAACTGCCTGCCGTTGCATGTTAGAACCCATCAACGCCCGATTCGCATCATCATGCTCGAGAAATGGGATGAGCCCTGCTGATACGCCAACCATTTGGCTCGGTGCAACATCGATGTATTGTACTTTTTCAGCCGGAACGAGCACGAAGTCACCACGGTATCGAGCCACGATGGTCTCTCCCTGCACCCTCCCGTCAACAACAGGTGCATCTGCAGGAGCCAAGTAGGCTTCATGTTCCTCATCAGCTCTTAACCACACAACGTCATCGAGTAATTTGCTCTTTGAAACTTTTCGGTACGGCGTGACAAGGAAACCATAAGAGTCCACACCAGAGTAAATCGCCAGACTTGAAATAAGACCAATATTGGTACCTTCAGGAGTCTCAATAGGGCAAATTCTCCCGTAGTGGGAGATATGGACATCACGGACTTCAAAGCCTGCGCGTTTCCTATTGAGCCCACCAGGTCCGAGAGCAGAGAGTCGGCGTTCATGCGTGAGCATTGAGAGGGGATTGGTCTGGTCAACCACTTGTGACAACTCACCGCGACCAAAGAAATATTCAATGGCAGCAGAAATACTTTTCGGATTAATCAATGACCGTGGAGTCATCTCAGATATGTCTTTGAGACTCATTCGCTCTTGCACTGTTCTCCGAAGCTTGAGGAAGCCTTTACGGAGTTCATCACTTGCTAACTCATCAATTGTTCTCAGGCGACGATTTCCTAAATGGTCAATATCGTCTACTTCAACTGATTCATTTTCGCTATTCATCAGTTCTAGCATGTAACGAATCGCAGCAATTAAGTCATCCGCGCGAAGGGTCATTTCAGTTTCTGGAACTGAAAGACCAAGCTTTCTGTTAATTCGAAATCTACCAACACGACCAAGTCGGTATCGATTCGTATCACGGAACTTTTCATCGAAAAGCGTATTCGCTTTTTCCAATGCCGCTGGATTACCCGGACGTAACCGTTGATAGATGCGAATAAGAGCATCTTGATGACTCGGGGCAACCGACGTTCGCTTCTTTGCCTCATCAGCATCCTCACGGAGACTGTTTTCAATGAGGGGCATGCGATTGGCCGTCATGACCTCAACGGCTTTAAGGCCAGATGTGCAGATCAATTCAGACTGATCACGGGTGATTGTGCAGCCGGCTTCGACAAGAATTTCACCTGCACGATCACTGCTTTTTGGATAGACAATGTCATCCGCAGCTGTTTTGCCCTCAAGCTTCGAAACACTGCGGCTCCCAGCAACCTTTTCAACTTTTGTTTTATTAAAAAGCTTTAAAATGTCAGCGTCACTGCTAAGTTTCGGGTCCATTGCTCGAAGTAGTGTGAGCGCTGAAAACTTTCCGCTTTGATCGATACGAACTTGCAACGTGTCTTTCTTGGACACGTTGAGTTCGATCCAACTTCCTCTTTCAGGAATAATTCTGCAGTTATAGGTTTTGCGGTCTGTCGATTCGGTATCTGCTACAAAGTCAATACCTGGGGATCGATGAAGTTGGCTTACAACAACTCTCTCAGAACCATTGATTATGAATTCACCGCCACCCATCATAATTGGAACATCACCGAGATAGACCTCTTCCTCGATAGGCTGCTCTCTGGTTAATCGAAGCCATACTCGAAGTGGGCGGCCGTATGTGAGCCGAAGTTGCCGGCACTCATCTGGATCGTATCGAGGCTTGCCGAGTTCATACCGTACGTATTCTAGCCGGACACTTTTATCATAACTTTCAATTGGGAATATCTCGCGGAGTACGCCCTCGATGCCCTGATCTTTTCTTTTATTTGGGGGGACATCGTATTGCAAGAAAGACTCAAAAAATCGAGTCTGTATTTCTGTCAAATCAGGCATCGAATGAGTACTTCGATTGCTACCAAAATGACGGATTTCTGTGGGCTGGAGTCGGCGAACAGCACGAGTTGCCATTGACAAATCACTCCTTGAGGGAAAACACTAGTTGAGGGAAAACACTAGGAAAATGAGTTACAAATATTCTGGGGGCACACTACAGGTTTCGCTTGCCTTGACCGAAAAGCGAAGTCGGCTATTGATTTGACGCGAACGATACTGGGCAAAAATTCAGCAGTTGATCAGGGTCGATCAAAATATCAGACACAGGAAGACCGCAATGAGCGGGTTCAGAACAGAAAGGTTGCACGCAAATACTATACCGTTTACCAGCCAAACCGCCAATGGCTTGGCAGGAAAACGGTGAAACAGCAAGAAAACTACTTAACCGAGACTTTTGCTCCGGCCTCTTCAAGTTCCTTCTGGAGTTTTTCAGCGTCGTCTTTCGAAATGCCTTCTTTAACCTTGCCGGGGGCTCCCTCGACAAGATCCTTGGCTTCCTTGAGACCCAGTCCAGTCGCTGAACGTACCACCTTGATGACACTAATTTTGTTGTCACCAAATGATTCCAAAACAACGTCAAACTCGGTCTTTTCAGCAGCGGGCTCTCCACCACCATCGCCACCAGCACCAGCGCCTGCAGCAACCATGACAGCGCCTCCGGTAGCAGGCTCGATGCCATGAACTTCATCCAGGTAATCGGATAGTTCCTTTGCCGCCTTCAACGTGAGGCCAACGATGCGATCACCGAGTTCCTTCGTATCAGTCGAAAATTCCCGGGTTGACTCTGTTGCTTCAGCCGTTGCCATTGATCGCGATCCTTTCCCTCAAGAAATAAGCCTTATTGGCTTTCAAATATGTTTAACTTTTACTTTTTCCCGTCACGAAGTCGCCGGGAATCATTTTATCCGCATTGCTTACTCTCGATTTGTTGAACTGCAGGACCTGCTTTTCAACCAAATCTCAAGCCTATTTTCTTACCATTAAATTTCATAATGACTAGTCTAAAAATTCTGCACTTGACTATTTTTTATAAAATTTCCCAACGTGTACTGTATTTTAACACTCTAAGCCGCGGTGGTTTCCTCACTCGAATTTTCAAGTTTTTCTATTTGGCTTGCAATTTGACCTGCCAGCGTACTTCCACCACCAATAAGTTGTCCAGATAGTGCAGCACCAGTTGAGAGCATTTGGCCGGATAAAATTGACAATTGTTCTGATCTCGTGGGCCATTTGGCGACTTTTTGAAGATCGTCTGCATCTAGTTTCGCCCCATCCATTGCACCGCCGCGACACTTAATTTCTTCAAAATCACTAAGTGAAGCCAGGCGATTGAGTTCCTTTGCAAGGTCAACAACATCCTCACCTCCCCAACAAAGAGCCAGCATTCCGCTCAGGTTTTCAAGAGCAGGCTCAAGGGGCGTCTCTACAAGAACACGCTTGGCAAGCGTGTTCTTTATCAATTGGAGACTAATGTTCTTTTTTCGCAGAGAAAGTCTCAGTTCGGTTGTCTTTTGAGCATCAAGGCGACCTAGGGAAACAACGAAGACATCTCCGACATCCTGGAGTCGAGAATTGAGATCATCCATCATGAGTTGTTTGACAAGTTTGCTCATGGCTTTCTTCCGATGTTTGTTTTGTTGAACGAGAAATAAGAGTTAAAAATTTTATTCAAGGACCTAAGCAGCAACCATTACACCTGGTGACATGGTTGCAGAAATGGCAACGGTCTTAATGTACTGCCCTCGAACTGCAGCTGGTTGCATGCTCCGGATCTGCTCAAGGAACGCGTGAATGTTATCAACAAGTTTTTCACTATCAAAACTTGCTTTACCAACCGCAGCATGAATGATGCCAGTTGGATCATTTCGAAATTCAACTTTGCCAGCCTTGTACTCTTTCACAGTCTTGGAAATGTCAGCGGTTACAGTGCCAGCACGCGGGCTTGGCATCAATCCTCGGGGTCCAAGAACTTTCCCAAGGGGGCCGACAAGTCCCATCATGTCTGGAGCTGCAATACAAACATCGAAGTCAGTCCAGCCACCTTTGATTTTTTTTGCAAGATCGTCGCCGCCCACTTCTTCAGCACCGGCAGCAGTTGCGTCTTCAGCCAGATTTCCCTTCGCGAAAACAACAACCCGCTTTGATTTTCCAATTCCATGTGGAAGAACAATTGAGCCTCTCACAATTTGATCAGCCTGTTTAGGGTCTATTCCGAGCCGAATATGAATTTCAACTGTTTGATCAAACTTGGTTGGCGGAAACTTTTTGAGTGTTTCAACAGCTTCTGACAGTGGAAGCACAGTATCATCAGCTGGCTTCGCGGCGAGAGCAGTTTTCATGCGTTTGGTGAGTCGCACTTTCGTTTCCTCTGTAATAAATATTTATGAGTTTTGAGTAGTTTTTGTGAATTTGTTTTGAGCGGCTTTCGTTGTTCACAAGAACAACTTGACGCGTGCTCACCATAGGAGAGCAATGTTTTGAAAATGCTAAAACAACGAACGTGGTGGCTTCACAAACCTTAGATTATTGCAGTTTTCCAACGATTTTCAACCTTCTACAGTAATCCCCATGCTACGGGCTGTTCCTGCAATCATTCGCCTTGCATGCTCGTCATCACGAGCATTGAGGTCAGCCAACTTCATTTTGACAATCTCGTCTAATTGATTCACTGACACCTTGCCGACTTTGTCCTTATTTGGAACACCAGAACCTTTAGCAAGACCGGCTGCTTTTTTTAATAAAGCAGCCGCCGGGGGACTTTTTGTAACAAAATCGAATGACCGGTCATTGTAGACGGTAACAACCACTGGAATGGGCATGCCACCAGCTTCTTTGGTCTTATCATTGAATTGTTGAACGAACTGACCAAGATTAATTCCAAATCGACCAAGCGAGGTACCAACCGGAGGAGCAGGAGTTGCTTGACCACCTGGCACCTGAAATTTTGCTTGACCCGTTACCTGTTTTGCCATCAGCCCACATCCTTTTACGTTTGTACGTAGAGCGAAAAGACCATCATCCCGCTAAATTCGTTTCTGTCAAAGCCCCTCGGGCGTTTTTCGCGTGAAATTGCCTCTTCTCATATTTAGCGACTTCGTTCAGAAGGGTTGCATCAGCACCTACAAAAAGGCACTGATTCCTCCTGAAAATGGAGTCTAAAGCCTGAGCGAGGGCGATTCACAGTTCAAAACGTATTAAGCATTTACACCGTTTCAATCTGCCAATACTCAATATCAACAGGTGTAGAGCGGCCAAAAATGCTCAGCATGACAGTGACACGACCATTCGCTTCGTCGATCTGCTCAACTTCACCTTCAAAGTTTTCGAAGGTGCCCTCATTGATTTTGACGCGATCACCCTTCTTGAAGTTAATTTTGAGTTTTGGTGTCTCTTCAGCTTTTTCTTCACCTTTATTCAACAGTTTTGCAACATCCTGAGGCAACATTGGGCTTGGCTTTCCACCAGATCCAGTGAAGTCACCAATTCCACCTGTTTCACGTACGAGAAACCAGGTTTCATCACTCAGAATCATGTTTACAAGAATATATCCAGGGTAGAGCTTTTTCTGAACAATCCGCTTTTTCCCACTCTTGAACTCCGTAACTTGTTCTTTTGGTACGACGACTTCGCCAAACCATTGATCCATGCCCTGCATCGCAATACGTCGTTGGAGTGTTTCTCGAATTGAGTCCTCTCGATTGCTTTGCACTTTGAGGATGTACCAGTCCATCTCGCCAACTGCTGGTGTTAGGTCTTCGATCTCCTCATCTTCACCATCGAGCATGACAGGCTTTGCATTTTCACTACCAGAAAATGGATCTTCTAGTTCGACTGGACCGTCATCTTCGTCGTCTTCGTCTTCCGGAAGGGTCGCTGTCTCGGGCTGAGCAATTTCCTCATCGGAACTGGAGTTATGAGCTATCGGATTAGCGCTGAGGCTTGGGTCAGTAGTTTGTTGTTGCTCAAGAGCAGCTGACTCAGAGCCATCGTGAATGTGATCAGCAGGCGTCGGCTCAGTTTCGTTGTCTTGCATGGCTATCCGTGAAATGTTCTTGAGGATGTTTTGATTTTGTTACGTTGATTCCTAGCCCTGGAGGGCGCGGAGGACAAACCACCAGAAAAGATCGTATACAGCTAGGATTCCAGCCAATGTAAAGATTAGAAAAATGATTACGATCGAACTGCGGATAACCTCATCCCGTGTTGGCCAAGAGACCTTTGTCATTTCGGTTTCAACGGCAATAAGAAAATCTGCAACACTCGGTGTATTGACCATTCGGAAGCTCACCCAAACGCCAACGGCGAGTAAGATACTGGGTGCAAGAAATCGCATGATTCCCAAATCATCATTCAATGAGCTGCTTGCATCGCCGCCTAGCCAGAGCGGCAGAAGTTGGGCGATTCTCCAAACACCAATTGCTATGGCGATCGTGACTGCTGCAAACGTTACTTGGCGAGCGACTCGGCCCTGCTGACGCTTGTAGAGCGAAAAACTAAGGAGCCCTCCCAGAAAGGTTGCGGCTGGTGGTTGTGTTCCTGCCATGTGGTTTTAATTCTGCCTATAGACAAAGGTTTGCAAATTCAATCGATTTAAAAATTTCTACCAATAACGGTTCTCTGAATACAGCCGGTTCCTATAAGTCCCTTAGTTTTGGCTTTTCCAAGGCTTCAGTGTAGTTTGGTTTGCGGACTAAGGACGGTAAGCAGGGGCGGCGGGAATCGAACTCGCAACCTCTGGTTTTGGAGACCAGCGCTCTGCCAATTGAGCTACACCCCTGTGGAAGGACGGGGCTCGGTTTCCCGAGCCCCGCACGAGTAA
>PKCL01000425.1 GCA_002862165.1 Planctomycetaceae bacterium | reverse complement strand
GGATGATCTGTTCCGTGTTCTTATGGGAGAGAAGGTAGAGCCTCGTCGCAAGTTTATTGAAAGGAATGCACTCGATGTTCGAAATCTTGATGTTTGAGGCTTGATCACTTGCTGTTGTCGAGATTTTTGAATCGAACATTTTTGATCCAGACCGCATATTCATGATCTTGAAACGCGAAGCATCCATGTTTTGATCGCTTATCAGTGGCATCTTTATTGAGGTCAGCCTGGCTCACATTTTCACCATTTATAGATACGGTAATCTGATTAGACACGCCTCGAATGTGCATATGATTCTATTGATTTGGATCATGTGAAACATTTTGTTGGTGGATCACCGGGGGTAATGCCTCTGGCAGCATGGTCTCCATGGTCAGGCTTTTCCCAAAGCCTGTTTTCATAAAGCCGAACCTCTTTATGATTTCGATCAGGAAATTGAGTGAGGTCGGGAATATGGAAATAGACACCACTATTTTGACTGATACGCCAATCGAATTCAAAATCAGTGATAGAAATATCTTTCAGTACGAAATAGCTTTCATAGTTTTTCCAATGCGTGTACCCACTCTTAGGAATGTGAAGAACGCCATTATCTTTTAGAACCCATGCATCCTTTGTGAGCCATTGATCCGAGAGAATATTTCTTGTAAGTGCAATCCAGTCGGAGGCAAAGAGATGGCCACCAATAAGAAGAAAGGCTCATGTAAAAGAATGGATAGCAAAAGTTTTCAATCTCCTTATGAGGTTCATAGGAAGAAATATTTCTGGAAAAATGGCCTAGAGGATAGTTATTGTAAGTTGGTTTTGACATCGCTCTGAGCTTCTACTGGTAAAAATTGCCATGTGTTGAAGGTTGCGGCCTGGCCACAATATTGACCAAGGGCGTCAGAGATGTTCCAGATTATGGCTCGATCGATTTTAAAGCGTTTGCCAGTTTTAGAAATTCGGACACCCGAATAATCATCGATATATCCATTGTGTCGAGTTCTCGTTAAAAGCTTTTCTCTCTCTGCTCGATTGATCGGTTCAGCTGTCTTGCGAGATGGTGTCTGCACGAGTTCGTCCCAAGTCATTTCCCAAAGGCAGAGGGCTGCCTCATTGCCATAATTGAGGATGGGATCATCCTCAATGCCATGTGAAACGATGACACGTGGTGTGTGAAATAACGCATGGGACTGCTCTTCGATATTTCCGTGACGCAGAATCAGGTCTCGTCCTAGAAGGGAAGAAAATGAAGTTAAGAGTCGATCGATATGTTCAATTAAAAAATAGTCTTGCATAAGGATGTCTTCTATGGCGACATATTGATCGTATTGATTATTTCATTATATATGCTGACACATTAGAAATGTTCGTTATGAGAAATATGAGTAGTACCATGAAAGATAAAATTATTAAGCAAGTTAGAAAATTTGATGTTTTGTTTTTTATCTTGACGGTAGTACTCTCGAGCCACGACATAAATGCTCAACCGACACCAGCCTTAGTATTTCATGATGATTTTCGTGAGGGTAGTACGAAATGGGAGACAACAGACGATGCAAGCTGGACGCTCACGCAGCAGAAGGGGCGTTCGGCCTGGGGCCTCAATAAGCGAAAGAGTGATTATCAGCCTAAGTTTCGAAGTCCGCACAATATAGCCTTGATTCGTGACCTAGAACTGACAGAAACCGTTATTGATGTTGAAGTAAAAAGCACTCGGGATACAGGTAACCATCGCGATTGTTGCATCTTTTTTCAGTATCAAGATCCCGAACATTTTTATTATGTGCATCTCGGTGCAAAGCCGGATCCTCATAGCGGACAGATTATGATTGTAAATGGAGCAGCTCGTCGTGCACTGACTACAAACAAAAAGCCCGTTCCTTGGGATGATGAATGGCACCAAGTAAGACTTGAACGAGACCCTTCGAGTGGCAGAATAGCGGTCTTTTTTGATAACTTAAAAACTCCTCTTATGCAGGTACACGATAAAACGTTTCTGTCAGGTCGAGTTGGTATTGGTTCATTTGATGATATGAATGACTTTACGGATGTGCATATCTATGGAAAGAGAGCGAGTATCAAACGGTAGTCTTGCGAATGCCGCTCTCCTGAGGTGAAATACGTCGGTTACCTATCGACTCACCCAATTTCATGAGGAGCTGCACCCGATGGCAAAGAAGTCAATCGCCGATCTTAATCCTGATGGTAAGACCGTTCTTGTTCGTGTTGATTTCAATGTCCCTCAGGACAAGGATGGCGTGATAACAGATGATCGTAGAATTCGTATGGCAGTACCGACGATACGATCCATAATCGATCGAGGTGGCAAGGCGATTCTTATGAGTCACCTTGGGCGTCCAAAGGGTCAGGTCAGCCCGGCCCTTTCTCTTGCACCAGCGGCTCAACGGCTTGGTGAACTTCTTGAACAACCAGTAGTCTTGGCAAACGACACTGGCGGGCAAGATTCCACAGCAAAGGCTAAAGTCTTATCAGCCGGTGAAGTGCTCGTGCTGGAAAATGTCCGCTTTAATCCTGGAGAAAAAAAAGGAGACGATGCTGACTATGTTGCCGGTCTTGCGAATCTAGCAGATATTTATGTCAATGATGCCTTCGGTACCTGTCACCGGACAGAAGCCAGCATGTATGCGGTACCAAAAAAAATGAAAGAAAGGGGCAAGTCCGCAGTCGTTGGTTTCCTTGTTGAAAAAGAAATTCAATATCTTTCAGATGCAGTGGGTCAACCAAAAAGACCTTTTGTTGCCATCCTCGGTGGTAAAAAGGTTAGTGATAAGATTGCTGTCATCACGAATCTCTTACGTATTTGTGATCATATTCTCATTGGTGGCGCTATGGCCTATACCTTTTCGTTAGCACAAGGTGGTTCCACTGGAGATTCACTTGTTGAACAGGACAAACTCGAACTGGCGAAGCAACTGCTGCAAGATGGAGGAGACAAACTCGTTCTTCCAGTCGATACACATTGCGCAGATGACTTTTCATCGGATGCCAATAAAGAAGTCGTGAAGGCTGGTGAAATACGCGATGGTTTTGAAGGGCTTGATATTGGGCCAGATACTGCCCAGCGGTACGCAGAAATTATTCGAGGAGCAGGAACTGTAATTTGGAATGGACCAATGGGTGTATTTGAAATGCCGCCGTTCGATGCTGGCACTAAAACGGTAGCTGGCGCAGTTGCTGCAGCGACAGAGAATGGTGCAATCACTATTATTGGTGGCGGTGACTCAGCTGCAGCGATTGATCAACTAGGCTATGCCGATAAGGTAAGCCATGTTTCGACAGGTGGTGGTGCATCTTTAGAAATGCTTGAAGGCAAAGCATTTGAGACAGTGAACATGCTCGATGAAAAGTGATGATGTACCGATTAGGCTGTGTGTTGATTAGGTACGGCAGGAAAGCGAAGTGAAAGATATATAAAACGGTCCGGAGTGCTTTATTCACACTCCGGACCGAATATGTTCTGTCGATGTCTTGCGAATCGTGTGAACTGCGAGAATGATGCATACCCGACCAGCTTATGGTCGCCTGAGCGAAAGGGTATGGATCAACGCGTAAGACGTAGCACCACCGCTTTATAAGGCTTCAACAGTACAATGTACTTTCGACTCAATTTGGTGATTGGCTGCAGTTAAAATTTGGATATAAAAAAAGGCAGTTGCGAGAGAAGAATGCTTCTCGCAACTGCCTTTGTGAACACGTTTTCTACTAGCTGCATCCCATGCTATTGCCACAGTTGTGGCAGAGATAGCAGTTACCATTTCGGACAGTGATTGAGCCACAGTTGTCACAGGCAGGAGCATCAATTTGAAATTTCGCGAATTGACTCTGTCTGTCGTCAGCACTGGCTTCTGGGTTGTCAACCATTTTCAGCCCAGCACGCTCAAGGAGAGCAGCTGTTATGGCTTCCTGTCCTTGTTGTTTTGGAGCTGAGAGTGTTGCTGCCCTGGCAGTCACGGCTGTTTTACTGCCATTTCGACCACTTGGGTGTCGGCCACGACTTGTTGTGGATTGACCACTCGTTTTATGTTTTCCGTTGGAGGCTTCCTGCCCGTTTGTATGCCCGCTCGCCTTCGTGGCGGCGGGCTTGGACTCACTTTCTCCATCGTCTCCTGCAGCGGCCTCCCCACCACTGCTACTGCCTGCTGGCCGATTCGCCTCTCGATAACCCGGCAAGAATTCTGTACCCATCCAGCGGAAGATATAGTCCACCAAGCTTTTTGCAACCGGAATGTCAGGGTTTTTCGTGTAACCCCAGGGTTCAAATCGGGTGTGTGAAAACTTCTTGGTATAGACCTCAAGGGGAACACCGTACTGCAGGCTCATGGACACAGCTGTTCCAAAGGAGTCCATTAAGCCACCAATCGTGCTTCCTTCTTTTGCCATTGTGATGAAGAGTTCACCAGGACGCCCATCATCATAAAGGCCGACCGTGATATATCCTTCATGCCCACCAACATTGAACTTGTGTGTGACGCTTCTTCTGGTATCAGGGAGACGTTCTCGTCGCGGTGCAGCGACGACCTTTTCTGCCTTTTTATCACTCTCAGTGCTTGTACCTAGTGGCTGACTTTCTTTTGATCCATCACGATAGATTGCAATGGCCTTGAGTCCAAGTTGCCAGCCTTCGATGTACGCACCCGCAATATCCTCCGGAGTCGTTTCGCGAGGCATGTTCACTGTCTTTGAAATGGCACCGGAAAGAAACGGTTGGGCCTCTGCCATCATCTTGATATGGGCCCGCCAGGCGATAGACCGTTTCCCAAGGCGAGGCTTAAAAGCACAATCAAATACCTTGAGATGCTCGTCTTTAATTTCAGGGCAATCTTCGATGGTGTCATTTTTATCAATGTATGCAAGAACACTTTCGACAGCAGGTTCGTCGTATCCAAGTTTTCGCAATGCTAGTGGAACTGTTTGATTCACAATTTTGAGCATGCCACCACCGGCGAGTTGCTTGTATTTCACAAGGGCAATGTCTGGCTCAATACCAGTCGTATCACAATCCATTAAAAAGCTAATCGTACCTGTTGGAGCAAGTACTGTTGCTTGGGCATTTCGGTAGCCGTGCTGGCGACCGTCTGCGAGTACATCATCCCAAATCTGACGTGCCGCGTCTCGAAGATGTGTTGGACAGGCATCGTCAATATTTTCAACAGCATCGCGATGCATCTGCATGACACGAAACATTGGTTCACGATTTGCCGCAAAGCCGTCGAATGGGCCAACTGCACCAGCCAATTCAGCACTTGTGCGATTTGCTGCACCATGAAGAATTGCGGTAAGTGCTCCACAAAGCCCTCGACCAGCATCCGAGTCGTAGGCCATGCCATCGGCCATAAGCAAACTTCCTAGGTTGGAATAGCCCAGACCAAGTGGTCGATAGAGATGGCTGTTCTTGGCAATTCGTGCGGTTGGATAGCTGGCATGATCAACAAGAATTTCTTGTGCAATCAAGAAGACGCGACATGCCGCAGTAAATCGTTCGACATCAAATTCACCATCTGGTTTACGGAATTTCATGAGATTGATACTTGCCAAGTTGCAGGCAGTATCATCAAGAAACATATATTCAGAGCAAGGATTACTTGCATTAATTCGACCAGAATTTGGACATGTATGCCATTTATTGATCGTGGTGTCGTATTGCACACCTGGATCACCACATTGCCATGCACACTGTGACATGCGGTCAATGATTTCGTTGGCTTTATAAGTCGGACCCGCCTTTGATGAGTCGGTGACCCAGCGTGTTGTCCACGAGTCGTTGCGCTCAACAGCTTCCATGAATTCATCAGTTAATCGAACTGAGAGATTTGCGTTTTGGAAAAGAATAGAGCTATATGCTTCGCCATTGAAATTCGCATCGTACCCGCCTTTTTCGATCAGGACACGAGCCTTCTTTTCTTCTCTGGACTTACACTCAATGAAATCCATGATGTCCGGGTGGTAGACCTTCAGCGACTGCATTTTTGCAGCCCGCCTCGTCTTGCCACCACTTTTGACGACACCAGCAATCTGATCGTAGACCCGCATGAACGAAAGTGGGCCAGATGGACTGCCACCTCCCGAGAGCTTTTCTTTTTGGCTTCGAAGAGTCGTTAGGTCGGTGCCAGTGCCAGAGCCAAATTTAAACAACATGGCCTCGCTACGAGCCAATTCCATGATGTCTTCCATGTTGTCTTGGACACTTTGAATGAAGCAGGCACTTCCTTGTGGATATTCATAGGGATTATCGGGTTGCCTCACGTCCTGACTGGCCTCATCCCAACACCAATTACATTTGGATCCCTGAACACCATATTGATGATAGAGCCCGACGTTAAACCAAACTGGAGAGTTGAACGCACCATGCTGATGAACACATAGCCATGCAAGGTCACGGTAAAAGTTTTCACCATCCTCGGCAGTTTTAAAATATCCGTCTGCGGTGCCCCAGTCTGAAATTGTACGAGCAACACGATGGATCAGTTGCTTGACCGAATGTTCTCGTTCGGGCGTATGAATTTCTCCGTAGAAATATTTACTGACAACAACGTTGGTTGCCAGTTGGCTCCATGCTGCTGGAATCTCACAGGCGGCCTGCTCAAAAAGAAGCTGCCCATTTTCACCTTTAATTGCAGCGGTTCGGAGTTCCCACTCTGTTGTGTCAAAAGGACTTTCTGCTTCAGTGGGGCAGAACGTCGAATCAATTTCGATACCCACTCGTTTGGGAGTCGATTGCTGGCCGCCGGGTTCGGAATTTTCTTGTGAATGCGTGGCGGACGAGGCAACTTGAGTGGATGAATCGAACTGAGTCATGGGCAAAACTCCTAATTATGTGACGGCCATCAAAAGGCCTAGCAAAGTGTACTCGCGTATAGGTTCTCAACAAGCGGTATCGACCGGTCTACGCGTCTGAAGTGAATCCTTCACTCCGTTAAATTCCTCAAAAACGTTATAAAGCTAAAAGGCAGTTCCATCTGCATGCTATCGCAAGATATTGTGGTTTTTACTACTTCGACCACTTGATATGGCAGGGGCGTGAATGTAGCGACCTCACCGCTCACGTCAAGCAGAAAAAATGGAACCACTGTGAAAGCCCTCTTTGGTGAGTTTTTGAGTGTCTTGAGGGCTCTTGAACGTCTGATTGACAGCCCATGAAAAGTAGTTACCGAGAGGGGGTTCAATGCTTTTGGTCATTGTTCTGGTCAATGTCATTCTTTCGAACGTGATATTTGTACATCATCTTTTTCACAACGCAGGAAACTGAATCAGTGATAATGAAAAACGAATACGTTATGAGTGCAGTTCGTAAGCGTGTTTGACACTTTTTGTGAGCAGCGTAAGGAAACCCGAAAATGCGAGACAACCGAGTATTATCGAAGATTCGTGTTCTTTGTTTCGTTGGTGATGCCTACGAAGATCTTGAACTCTGGTATCCAAAACTACGCATTGAAGAAGCAAATGGGCATGTTACGGTCGCTGGAGGCCGACAGGGACATGAATATGCCGGGAAACATGGCTATCCATGTGTGAGTGATGCCGCCATTAGTGACATGGAGGCAGAAGACTTCCATGGAATCCTTATCCCGGGGGGCTGGATGCCTGATGGGCTTCGTCGCGATCCGAAGGTTCTTCAACTCGTTCGTGACTTTGCGAGCCACGGCAAACTTGTTGCAGCTATTTGCCACGGTGGCTGGATTCCAATATCGGCCGGTGTCTACCACGGTGTAAGGGTGACGGGTAGTCCTGGTATTAAAGATGATCTAATCAATGCCGGGGCAATCTGGGAAGATACTTCAGTTGTTGTTGATCGGCATTTTGTGTCGAGCAGACGACCGAGTGATCTACCAGCTTTCGCATCAGGTATTCTTAGTGTTTTGTCATCTGATTAACACAAAATAGTGTTTTCAAAGGATGCAAGTTAGCTGGCATGCGATCGACTGATAGATCATTCAGCAATAAAGTGTGGCAGAAATACAATATACGTTGTGTGGAAATGGAGTGGGAGCCTCAAACACCAAAGGGCATAAAGGGCGTTGGTCGTGTTGTGTGAGTATGTCAAAAGAGATGTACCTTCTTGTGGCAGGTGGGTTGCCCGCAGACAGAACAGGCACGTTTAGAGTCTGTTCTCTTGTCAGGGAGAAATGGTTGTGTTGCTGTTTTGGTTGAAAGTGATCGCACTGAAAGTAACGTTAGGTCGTTGCTTCGCCTTGCTGTTCATAGCTGCCAGTTTGCAACTCTGTGGGTGCCAACAACAGCAATCGCCCTACTTTGGAACTGTCGAGCCACGTCATGGCCCAGAAGAGCTCTGGATAAATAATTCAAGCGAACCCGAATGGCTTGATCCAGGAAGATGTTCAGATAGTACGGGTGGTGAAATTATCTGGAATACTTTTGAGGGACTTGTTCAGGCCCACCCAGCAACTCTGAAGCCACTCCCTGCAATAGCAACGCACTGGGATATATCAGATGACGGACGGACGTATACGTTTTATCTACGTCCGTCAGTCTGGTCCGATGGTCATGACCTTACTGCTCATGATTTTGTCTTTGCTTTGCGACGGCTTGTTGATCCACAGACCGGTAGCAAATATGCCAGCAATGGATTTATCTTCCAAGAAGGTCTAGCAATTAGTCGCGGTGATGCTGCAGTAGAGACTCTCGGTGTTCAAGCGATCGATACACACACACTTGAAATTACATTGGTTGATCCTCTGCCATATTTTCTTAACTTTCTAAGTTTCTATTCATTCATGCCTCTTCCAGAGCATCTTTTTCAAGATTTACAGAATCGAGGCATTGATTCTGATTTGTGGACACGCCCGGAATATGTTGTCTGCAACGGAGCCTTTCGAATGACAGACTGGCTGTTTCGTCAGCACATGACCTTTGAAAAGAACAAATTTTATTGGGATGCCGCTTCAGTCAAACTTGATCGTATACGCGTTGCTATGGTCGAAAGTGCAACAACAGCAATGAATATGTATGTTGCTGGAGAATTCGATTGGCCGGGTGGCAGTACGTCACTCCCTGCTGAATTTATGGACCATCTTAAGGAATATCAAGATTTTCATAGTCATCCCTATTTAGGTGTGTATTTCTATTGGATCAATACAGAGGAACCACCACTTGATGACCCACTGGTTCGTCGCGCTTTATCACTTGCGATTGACCGTGATTCACTTGTTCAATTTGTGACACGTGGTGGACAACATGGATCGGCCGATCTCGTTCCTGATGGTCTTGCTGGATACAAAGGGCTCCATATTCCCGTATACAATCCGGTAAAGGCGAGACAACTTCTTGCAGAAGCTGGGTATGCAACAGGTCAAGACCTGCCACTCGTGACACTGTCCTTCAATACCTCAGAAGGTCATAAACAAGTTGCTGAGGCGATTCAGGCAATGTGGCAGCAGGAACTTGGTATTACAGTTGAGTTAGCAAACCAAGAGTGGAAGGTTTTTCTGGCGAATGCTGAACAAACAAATTTTCAAATTTGTAGGATGGGTTGGATTGGTGATTATGCAGATCCGTATACATTTCTAGAACTTCTTACGAGTGATTGCGGTAACAATCACTCAAATTGGTCAAGTACGACCTATGACACCTTGTTGGAACAAGCTAATCAACAGCATGACGCAGAAGAACGATTAAGCATGTTAAGGGAAGCGGAAGCGTTTGCGCTTCATGAACAACCACTGATTCCGCTTTATGTGTATACCCGAACGCAACTCATTAAACCGTATGTACGCGGTATCTGGGGGAATCATCAGGACCGACATCCATGGAAATATATGTGGATTGATGAGTCATTTGACCCACATGATGTAATGGTTGGAGCTGGAAAAAATGTATTCGAAGACGGACAGGTGCCCCAATGATTCGTATTCTTCTAAAGCGTTTATTGGAACTTATACCAACGGCATTGGTCATCGTTGCTGCATCGTTTGCTCTCGTGCGATTAGCACCGGGTTCACCATTTTCAAGTGAAAAGGAAATACCCCCTGAGGTACGTCAGAAACTGGAGGCTAAATACGGTTTCGATAAGCCACTTCCCGAACAATTTATTCGTTACCTTGGAAACCTTCTGCGAGGAGATCTTGGGCTGTCCACGAAATATCCTCAGCGGACAGTCAATGAAATTATTGCAAATGGGTTTCCTGTGACTCTTTCTTTAGCAGCGATTGCTCTTCTCTGGTCGTTACTTGTCGGTATTACAGCAGGCATTATCGGTGCTATTCGCCAAAATACGGTCTGGGACCATGTTGCGATGACTGCAGCACTTGTGGGCATCAGTGTGCCGAGCTTTGTCCTTGGTCCTTTGCTGGTGCTTACAGTATCACTCCGTTTGCATCTGTTACCTCCAGCAGGTTGGGGTGACTGGCAACATGTGGTGTTACCGGGTCTTACACTTGGAACAATTTATGCGGCTTCAATTGCACGACTTACTCGTGGAGGCATGCTTGAGGTTGTGCGAAGTGACTTTATTCGTACGGCGCGAGCGAAAGGTCTTTCAGAGTCACTTATTGTGTGGCGGCACATGCTTCGCGGTGGTCTTCTACCAGTTGTGAGTTATCTTGGGCCAGCTGTTGCCAGCATGCTTACAGGAAGTGTTGTCGTCGAAAAAATATTTAATGTTCCAGGCATTGGCCCTTATTTCGTGGATGCAGCATTTAATCGTGATTACTTTCTCGTAATGGGCATTGTTTTGCTCTACGCATTCTTTCTCCTTCTCATGAATCTTGTAGTCGACGTCGTCTATGGATTTTTAGACCCACGTGTTGACGTGTCATGAACAACAACCAACAGAAAACCTCTTCTCGAAATGGAACCGATGAGAGTGATCTCATTCCTGGTACGTCTCTTTGGGAAGATGCTTGGAAACGATTGCGAAAAAACAATATGGCATTAGCCAGCGGTGTCATTTTATTGTGTCTTGCTGTCCTCTGTCTTCTTGGTCCTGTCTTCCTTGGTGTTTTCTTGGGATATGATGCACACACGCAGAACCTGGTATACGGTCCCCAACCTCCGTCAATACAGCATCCATTCGGAACGGATTTCTATGGCCGTGATCTTCTGACACGGGTTCTGATTGGTGCGCAGGTAAGTCTTTCCGTGGGTTTTCTTGCGGCAATAGTTGCAGCTTTTATTGGCACGATTTACGGGGCCGTATCGAGCTACAGCGGTGGGTTGGTTGATAGCTTCATGATGCGGATCGTTGATATTCTCTACGCGCTGCCTTACATGTTTCTAGTGATCATTCTGGTCACCATTCTTGGAAAGAGCTTGTTGCTTCTTTTTCTGGCACTTGGTGCTGTTGGCTGGTTATTGACAGCGCGCGTTGTTCGAGGACAAGTGATGAGTCTCAAAGAACAAGATTTTGTGCTGGCTGCCCGTAGCCTTGGAACAACAAGTCGAGGCATAATTTTTCGACATTTAATCCCCAATACACTCGGGCCAGTCATTGTGACATTTACACTTACAGTTCCTTCAATGATTTTGCAGGAAGCATTTCTTTCATTTCTTGGTCTGGGCGTACAACCACCTCAGCCGAGTCTTGGAAGCCTCATTAATGATGGAGCAAATCAGATGCTCGTGTTTTGGTGGACGCTTGTATTTCCCGGTAGCATCATGGCCATCATGCTTTTTGCATTGAATTTTCTCGGTGATGGAATCCGTGATGCATTAGATCCACGTATGAAAACATGACCTCGAAAGCATCTGGTCACTTTTCACTTTTCACTTTTCTTTTGTTTGGTCGAACCTTCTCCCAGGCAACTACTTGTGCCCGAGTAGCGTAGTCATTCCATGCATTTGCCATGGCTTGCGCACGCTCAGGCTGTGTGCTGGAAAGGTCATGTTGTTCAGACCGATCAGTAGAAATATTGTACAGCTCCCAGGAGCTATTGAATCCAGCAACCAACTTCCATTGTCCATCTCGAATGGCACGATTGCCTTCGTGTTCCCAATAGATCTTTCGTCTTGGCAGTGACGTTTTCTTGAAGAGTGGTTGAAGGCTCATGCCCTCAAGAGGTGTTTTATTTTTTGGATAGGTAGCATGAGCAACATCGACAGCCGTTGCCATAATGTCAATCAAGTGACTTGGAGTTTCTTCCAGTCGCCCAGCGTCTTTGATACCAGTCGGCCAGTGAACAATAAGGGGTGTTGCGATACCGCCTTCATGGACCCAGTGTTTGTATTTTCGAAAAGGGGTGTTTGAAACAGTTGCCCAGGCCTGACCGTATCCAATGTACGTATCAGCTGGGCCAGCCATGACACCTTTGCCTTGTCGAACGGGATACCCATCACGGGTCTGTTTTGGAATCATGTCTGGTTGTAGTGCATCGCTTTTCATAGGGGGAAGAGGGGGTGTAGATGCTTTTGGTTTTCCGATATTTCCTCGACCCATTTTTTCTGCGCATCCTCCATTATCTTGCATGTAGCAAACTAGTGTGTTGTCGAGTGCGTGAGTTGTTTCAAGGGCGTGGATGATCTTGCCGATGCCCTGATCCATGGAGTCAACCATGGCGGCGTAAACCTCCATGTTTCTTTCGTCCCATGGCCAGTATTCACCCTGTTCACCCCATTTTGCTTCGAGAGGCCAGAGTGTTGTGGCGTCTGCGTCCACAACGTGTTGTTGCAGCATCTTGTGATACCGTGTCGCGCGAATTGCAGAGTAACCCTCTTTGTAGCGACCTTTATATTTGTCCATGTCTTGTTGTTTTGCATGCATTGGCCAGTGTGCAGCAGTAAAAGTGACATACATGAAAAATGGTTTGGCGTCGTCATGCTCTTGAATAAAGCGTACAGCATGATCAGCGATGGCATCTGTGTAGTAGTACGATTCGGGTTTGTAAGAGGGATCAGCATAGGGGGAGATAAGAGTATTATCTCGCACTAATGTATTAGGATCAAAGAAGCTTCCGGC